>CAXXVN010000001.1:0-14354 GCA_963664035.2 Dehalococcoidia bacterium
AGCTTTATGAAGGCGAGACGCACCGCCGAGCACTCCACCGCGCCCGGGAGCGTCCCCCTGCATGACGCGGCGCGAGTACTGCCTGAAGACTATCTGCTGGCCCGTCAGGTCGGCCGCCTTCCAGAACACCTCCTCGAGGCGCTGGCGCGAGAGGTGGTGGCCGTTTCCGTACCAGTAGATGTCCGAGAAGGTGTCGTCGCCCGTCAGCCTCGCCAGCACGTGCGGCCGCTCCGTCTGCTCGCCGTCGGTCGGATGGAGCCCGATGGAGACCGCGTGCCAGCCGCTGACGTCGAGCGGGTAGGTTATCTCCGGCGCCTCCGTCTCCGGCCCCGCCACGAGCAGCGTGCCGGCGAAGCCCTCCGTCTCGTAGTCGCTACACGCTCCACCGGCCCCGGCGCGATGGCGGCGCCAGCGCATCCGCCGGCGTACACCGTTCCAGATCCGCGAGATATACCGGCTCTGCGCCGTAGCCCCGGTCTCCGAAGAAGTCCCGCCCTACGAAACCGATCTGTCCCATGGAGCCTCACCTCCCGCCTGCACGGTCTCAGCGGCGGGTCTCAAGCCCGCCCTGTCCTTGTCAGGCTGCCCCCAAAGATACGCCGCCAGCCCGCCTCGGTCAATGTCGCGAGGGATTATTTACAACACACCCCTGCCCGATTCCCGGAAGCCGTGTGGCGGCTAGCCCCTCTCGATTCCGGTGTAGATTGGCGTAGGCGTGTGGGTGGTGTGGTAGACTTTCTAGCCTGGAGGGACGTACCAAGGAGGAATCGACGTGGCACAGTTTGGCATTCTCTCTGTTACCCATGCCATAGTGGTGGACGAAGTCACTGGCCAGTTCGTGAAAGAGGACGATCAGTACATATCGATATGCCCGGAGCTGAACATAGTCAGCTGTGGCGACTCGCTGGAGCGGGCTTTCGAGAACCTTGATGAAGCTGTCGAGGTCTATCTTTGAAGCCCTTGGGAATATCGGGGAGAGCGAGCGCAGCCGGACGCTGAAAGAGCACGGCGTCGATGTGAAGATAGTGGATGCGGACGAGGATATGGGCGAGGGGGACGTTCATCGCCTGACTGAGAGGCCACCGACATTTCACTGGATGCAACGCCCTGCCAGACACAAGGTGAGACGCTTCTATTGCCCACAGAATCAGTCCCGCGGCTATAAAGCCAATGGCTATCGTAGTGGCTACGACTAGGGTGGTACTCGTGCCTGCCCACGCTGCCCATGTCCGTCCATCATCGATATGTCCTGGCAACCCGAAGATGAACAGCACCACATCCCCGGTGCCGATGCTGATGCCGAGCCACAAGAAGAGACGCCGTGTCCACCCCATGCGCCCATCGTAAACCTCCTATGATATTCCATCAAGTTAGATAATCACCTTCAACTCGCCGTCGTCCGAGCAATCGCCTGTCTATCCCTGCGTACGGCCTCTATTCTTTGTCTCACACCCCCGCAGAATGGTAGGATGGCGGTGTAGGAGCACACCGTGATGAGGGGGACACATGAGGGACGCAGAGACTACAGTGCCTGCCCAAGGAAGGGAAACCGCCATGCCCACGCGCCGCCCTCGCGAAGAGACGGTCCGGCTGGGCAAGGAGATATACGAGTTGGACATCCTGCCTCAAGTCGAAGCCGACCACTTTGGGAAGTACGTCGCCATCGACATTGAGACAGGGGATTGGGCAATCGCTAACAGCGAAAGTGACGCGGCGGACCGCCTGCGGGCGCAGCACCCCGGCGCTGTCGAAGTCTTGATGGAGCGCGTCGGGTATCGGGCGCTGCGCAGCTTCGGCGGTAGTTACCTGCGGAGGACCGAGTGATCGAAGGGATAGTGAACGCTGCCCATGAAGCGATTGTATCCCTTTCCGTGCAGGGCCCGGAGGGACGGACCCGGGACATCGAGGCCGTGGTGGACACCGGCTACAGCGGCTTCTTGACTTTGCCGACTGCGTTGGTGGCCGAGTTGGGGTTGCCTTTCGCCTACATAGGCCGGGCGTTCCTAGCAAACGACGACGAGGTGAGATTCGATGTTCACGACGTTACGGTTCTGTGGGACGGTCAGCCGAGACATATCAAGGCAGACGTGACGGGCAGCACTCCGCTTGTGGGTATGCTACTCCTGGACAAACATGACCTGAACATCCAGGTTAGGACCGGCGGGCGCGTCGTCATCAAGACCGGAGAGTAGCCGGTCTCGATATTTCGTACTGGAGCGAATGGCCTGAGCCGCCGGACCCCGGGCTTCTCCTAGCCCGGCGTCGCGTACCTGTAGTCCCAGCCCCCGAGCTGCTTGAGCTCCTTCCTTGGGGTCCCGTGCGAGGGCCTGCCCTCCGCGCTCCAGGCATCCACCTCATCCTTGTGGCCCAGCCGCCGCAGCGCGTCGTACGAGTTGCTGAAGTTCGCGCGGTTCGTCGCGCAGTCCCAGAAGAAGAAGTTCTCCACACCCACCGAGTAGAGGCCCGCGATCCGGTTGCGGTACTCGTCGGCGCTCATCTGGCGCGGCATGATGTTCGGGGCCAGCTTGCACTCCGTACCCCTCGTCAGCTCCACGAAGTACCGCACCGACTCCGGGTCCGCCCACGAGTCGGCGGCGCTGTCCAGCATCCGCTCCGACGTGTACGGGATGATCGTGTCCACCAGCCCCTCGTCTATCCACGCCTCCAGGTCCATGCCGTAGAGCATGTTCTCGCGCTCGTCGCGCATGGTGACGGCTGAGACCTGGATGCGCCTGCCCAGCTTGCGCTCTTCGGCCAGGTCGTCCATCGCTTGCCGCACCTCCCGGTGGAACTGCGTGAGCGCCCCGGCCTTGTGGGCGAGCCAACGCGGGTCCTCGTCGTCGAGCTGCCGCGGGTCCTCGCCGTGCTTCGCCTGGAAGCTCTCCACCAGCGGCGGGTCGTACTCCACCACCGGCGGCCTCCGGTTGTACAGCAGGCAGACGCCCTCGACGTCGTACCCGGCCATCTCCTCCAGCAGCGAGATGACGTAGCGTCTCAGCTCCGGGTAGGCGTAGGACAGCCGGGGGGCGCGGCGGCCCGTCTTGTCGGCGCTCCTGAGCTGCTGGTTGTACTTGTAGAAGGTGGGTCCCTGGCTGTTGTAGTCGAGCGGCGGCGGGTAGTGGAACCCCGCGACGCGGTAGGACGCGTGAACCTCCATTCCCAGATCGTGCGCGTGGGACAGCGCCGCCTCGAACGGGTCTATGCCGTCCCTGATGAGCGATCTCCAGCTCTCGGCGTGCATCCTGTCGCCCCTGCGCCCGAAGTCGCCCTGGTCGTCGTAGGTGCCCAGCCTGCCCAGCTTGCCGAAGTACTTGAGCATGTCCCCGGAGCCCGTCTCCCAGTAGATGCGGGAGAAGTCGGTACCCCTGAAGGGCTCGATCTCGCGTCGTATCGTCTCCGCCGTCGTCGGGCGGTGAGTGAAGTGAGGGCCGTGAGCGTCGTTGTGCGCGAAGAGTCTCCTAGTGTCGGTCCGGGCGGCGTCCGCCTGCGCGGCCGCGGCTTCCGCGTCCGTCAGCGGCACCAGCTTCACGTACGCCACGCGGCTCGTGATCGACCGCAGCGTCCCCTGCCCTTCGCCCGGGGCGACCCGCCACTGTAGCTGCCCCAGCACGAGGTCCCGGCCCGTCAGGTCGACGGCGCGCCAGAACAGCTCCCGGATCTCGTGCCCCCTGTAGGCGGGCGTGCTCTCGGCGCCGGGGCGCTGCTCGGACTCCAGCGGGCGCTGCTCTAGGAAGGAGAAGGTGTCGTCGCCGCTCAGCCTCACCAGCGCGCAGGTCTGCTGCCGCTGGTCGGCGAACAGCCCCACCGAGACGGCGTGCCACCCCGATGCGTTCAGCGGGAGCGTGATCTCAGGCGCCGCCGTCTCCGGCCCCGCCATCAGCATGACGCCGGACAGCCCCTCCGCCTCGTACTCCATGGTGCGCCACCGCCGGGGCATCGCGTCCCGCGACAGCGCGCCGGCGGGCTGGCACCCGCTCAGGTCGCTCAGGTACACCGGCCTGCCCGAAAACCCGTTGCCGCCCAGTAAGCTGTTCGAAGCCATGTCCGCCTCCTACCCCGGAGTCTGGTAGTGCATGTCCCAGTCGCCCAGCTTGCGCACGACCGTGCCTTCGGTAGGCAAGTCGGGCTCGCCGGCGGCTCTCCAGACCAGGATATCCTCCTTGTGGCCCAGCCGCCGCAGCGAGTTGTACCACCGGGAGAAGTTGGCGCGCGCGGTGTCGCCGTCCCAGAAGAAGAGCTGCTCGCCGCCCGCGCCGTACACGAGCGCCGCCATGCGCCGGAAGTCCTCGCCGCTCTGGTAACGAGGCATGATGTTCAGCGCCAGCTCGCAGTCGCTGCCCTTCGTGAGCGATACCCAGGCCTCCACGTCCTTCGGGTCCGTCCACGACAGCGCCATGCTGTCGAGCTTCGGCTTCGACGTGTACGGCACCAGCGTGTCGATCAGTCCCTCCGAGACCCAGGCGCGCAGGTCCAGGGCGTTGTACAGGTTCTCCTCCTCGCTGCCCATGACGACCGCCGATATCTGTATCTTGCGCCTGCCCTGCCCGCGGGCCTCGTCCTCCATCGCCTCCCTCAGCTCGCGCATGAACCCGGTCATCGTCCTCGCCCGGTAGCGCAGCCACTCCGGGTCGGAGTCGTCTATCTCGCGCGGGTTGCGGCCGGTCTCCTGCTTGAAGCCCTCCACGATGGGCGGGTCGTAATCGACGTAGGGCGGACGCCTGTTGTAGAGCAGCGTTATCCCGTCCACGTCGTACTGCGCGATCTCGCGGAAGACCGACAGCACGTACTCGCGCACCGGCGGGAAGGCGTACGACATGCGCGGGGCGGCGTTGCCGTCCCTGTCGATGCTGCGCAGGTCGGGGTGGTACTTGTAGAACGTCGCGCCGTGGTTGAAGTAGTCGAGGGGCGGCGGGTAGTGGAAGCCCGTCATCCTGTACCCGGCGTGGAACTCCATGCCGATCTCGTGCGTGTGCTCCAGCGCCACCTCGAAGGGGTCGACGCCCGCGTCCCTGAAGGTCCTCCAACTCTCCGCCAGCTTCCGGTAGCCCTGGGGCCCGAAGTCCTCCAGCCCGTCGAAGGTCGAGAGCCTGCCCGCATCGCCGAGGTACTGGAGCAGGTCGCCCCCGGCCGCCTCCCAGCACAGCTTGCCGAAGTCGGTGTCCCTGTACGGCTCGATGTGCCGCCGGATGTGCTCGGCGGTCGTCGGCTTGTAGCCGTAGTGGACGCCGTGCGCGTCGTTGTGGGTAAACAGCCGCTTGTTCTTCGCCGCGGCCCGGTCGGCCTTGTATGTCTCCACCTCGGCGTCCGTCAGGGGCACCAGCTTCACGTAGACGATCTGCGCGCTTCGGGACTCGACCGAGCCTATGCCGCCGCCGGCGCTCAGCTCGTACGACATCTGGCCGAAGACCAGGTCCTGGTCCGTCAGGTCGACGATCCGCCAGAACATCGGGTAGACCGTCAACTCGTGTACAGCCATCTCGCCGCTGGACCGCATCAACATGGAGAAGGTGTCCTCGCCGCTGAGGCGCACCAGCACCTCCGACCCCTCGTCGTAGTGCGGGAACACGCCGATCGACACCGCATGCCACCCGGTGGCGTCCAGCGGGTAGGTGATCTCCGGCGCCGCCGTCTCCGGCCCGCCCAGCAGCATCACGCCGGAGAAGTCGTCGGTCTCGTACTCGAGCTTCCTCCAGCGCCCCGGCACGGGGAACGACGCGAGCGCGTCGGACGGAAGACACCGGTCCATGTCGGCGAGGTAGATCGGCTCACCGGAGAGCCAGCTATCGGAGTACAGTTCTGAAGCCACGCCTCATACCTCCTTTAGGAGAACTGCCCGCCGGGAGCCCCAACGCCCCCAAGCCGTAAGCGCTTGAATTAAAGCACGAAACCCCAAGAAGTCAACACGAGGCGACGCACGCAAATCCCCCGCCTCTACGTTCAGCGACATAATCCATCGACATCACCCCGTAGGGGCTGGTTTCAAACCAGCCCTCCCCTTGGCCTAGAGCCTCACCGCCATTTGGGTGGGGGATTTGGGACGCACTGTAACCGTTCAGGCTTCGTGAGGCATGAGAGCATCTGGCGGGGTGCAGGGAGAAGCTCTTACCTCTTCCCCCGTCGCGGGGGAAGATTGAGATGGGGGCTCCTCCAACTCCTACTCGCCGCGCAGCCGCCGCAGCTCGGCTTCCAGCTCGACCACGCGAGCTTCGGCGGATGCCCTGGCAGAGCGCTCAGCATTTGCCTCAGCTTCGGCGGATTCGGCGCGGGCGGCGGTCTCGGTGTAGTTCTCCAGCCAGCGGCCAGCCGCTGGGTCGTAGAAGCGCAGGCGGCCCTCCGTCCAGCACAGGTCCAGGCCCAGCAGCGGGCTGTGACCCCGCGACGCGACGCCCAGCCCGGCGCTCATGTCGAAACGGCGGTACTCGCCCTCCACCAGGTACTCGCCAACCAGCGGCTCACCGTAGTGGTCGCCGCCCACCGGGTCGAAGCGCCAGTACTCCCGGACGCCAAGGCTCGCGTAGAGGTCGCGCTTGGGCCCCACGTCGTTCGACGCCGTCGACGGCGAGCCTATCTCCAGCACGAAGTCGGGGGCCTTGCCTGTCTCCCAAACCCTGTAGTTGTCGAACCGCCTTATCGACTCCACGTCAACGCCGAAGGCGACGTAGCAGTCCGGAGACACCCACTTCTTGGGGTCGCCTTCGACGTAGTAGACGAAGGTGTCGCCACTGACCGCGGTCGTGGGGCCGCCCAAGTGGTGTCTCAGCATCGAAATGGCGTCTGTGACATGCGGTCCCTGCTCAGGTCCGTCCGGCAATGGCATACCGTCCGTTTCGGGGTAGAAGACCTCTTCGGCCTCGGCGGGCCTGCCCTGGATCAGGGTTGTGGGTGTCGTGGCCATGGCGCTCGCTCCTGGGGGCTATGGTAACACAGCATTACATTCGATCTGGGATGCGCCCGTATGGTCACGGCGGCTATGCAATCGACATTCTCCTTGACAGCCTGCCTCCTCAGCACGTAGGCTATCCGCATCGGCTGCGACGGAGACGAGTACCGGGGCGAACCGGCCGCTCAGCGAGTCTGGTACGGTGAGAGCAGACGCGAGCCCTGCCCCGCGAAGATCCCTCCCGAGCCGCGGGCCAAACGGGCGCTTGGACGCGCCCCAGTAGGACTCGCCGGGTTCGCCCCACGTTAGAGGGGCGTGGGTATGCTGGTACCCAACAGAGCGTCCCGGCGTGAAGTGCGCCGGGGAACCAGGGTGGTAACGCGGGCAAGAGCCCGTCCCTTTGCGGGGCGGGCTCTTCTCTTTTGGCCCAACAGCAACAGACAGCCACCGTCGGAAAGGAAGACCGATGTTCGAGCCTGTGTCGGCCAAGGTAGACTTCGTGCAGATGGAGCGGGACGTGCAGGAGTGGTGGGATGAGCAGCACATCCTCGACAAGTACCTCCACGCCAACGACGACTCTCAGGAGACCTTCTCGTTCATCGACGGCCCCATCACCGCCAACAACCCTATGGGGGTCCACCATGCCTGGGGGCGCACCTACAAGGACGTCTTCCAGCGCTACAAGACGATGCGGGGCTTCAAGCAGCGCTACCAGAACGGTTTCGACGGCCAGGGGCTGTGGATCGAGGTAGAGGTCGAGAAGGAGTTGAAGCTCAACGACAAGCGCGAGATCGAGGACTTCGGCATCGACAGGTTCGTCGAGCTCTGCAAGGAGCGCGTCAGGAGGTTCGCCGCCAAGCAGACGGAGCAGTCGATCCGGCTCGGCTACTGGATGGAGTGGGACAACTCGTACCACACGATGTCCGACGAGAACAACTACACCATCTGGCACTTCCTGAAGGTCTGCCACGAGCGCGGCTGGGTCTACGAGGGTACCGACGTTATGCCGTGGTGCCCGCGCTGCGGCACCGGCCTCTCCGAGCACGAGATCGTCACCGAGGGCTACCAGGAGATCGTCCACCCCGGCCTGTACGTCAGGTTCCCGCTGGTAGGCCGCGACGACGAGGCGCTGCTGGTGTGGACGACCACGCCCTGGACGCTGGCCGCCAACACGGCGGCATACGTCCACCCGGATCTGACCTACGCAAAGGCGCGCACCGAGGACGGCGAGGTGCTCTACCTGCTCAAGTCGCGGCTGTCCGAGCTGAAGGCGGGCCACGAGGTGCTGGAGGAGATGCCGGGCGCAGCGCTGGCGGGGCTCCGGTACAGGGGCCCCTTCGACGAGTTGCCGGCCCAGCAGGGCGTGGACCGCAGGGTAGTGGCGTGGAAGGAGGTCAGCGAATCGGAGGGTACGGGGGTCGTCCACTGCGCCCCCGGCGCGGGCAAGGAGGACTTCGAGCTGAGCAAGCAAGAGGGGCTCGATGTCATCGCCCCCCTCGACGACTTCGGGGCGTTCGTCGACGGCTTCGACTGGCTGACCGGCAAGAGCGTCTTCGAGGTCAACGACCTGATCTACGACAGCCTGCGCGGCAAGGGCGCGCTCTACCGGCTGGAGCAGTACTCGCACCGGTACCCCGTCTGCTGGCGCTGCGGCACGGAGCTCGTCTTCCGGTTGGTGGACGAGTGGTTCATCTCGATGGGCAAGCTCCGCACGATGATCGCCGACGTGGCCAGGAAGGTCACCTGGATCCCGTCGTTCGGCCTCGAACGGGAGCTCGACTGGCTGCGCAACATGGACGACTGGATGATCTCCAAGAAGCGCTTCTGGGGGCTGGCGCTGCCCATCTTCAAGTGCGAGTGCGGCCACTTCGACGTGGTCGGCAGCGAAGCGGAGCTGGCGGAGCGGGCGGTGGAGGGCCTGGAGCAACTCGAAGGCCACTCCCCTCACCGTCCCTGGATAGACGGGGTGCGTATCGAGTGCGGCAAGTGCGGCAATAAGGTCGCGCGCATCAGGGACGTGGGCAACCCCTGGCTGGACGCAGGCATCGTGCCCTTCTCCACGCTGGAGTACAGGCATGACCGCGACCACTGGCGCCAGTGGTTCCCGGGCGACCTGATAACCGAGAGCTTCCCCGGCCAGTTCCGCAACTGGTTCTACTCGCTGCTGACGATGAGCACCGTGCTGGAAGGCGCCGAGCCGACGCGCGCCATCCACAGCTACGCCCTGATGCGCGACGAGAAGGGCGAGGAGATGCACAAGAGCAAGGGGAACGCCATCTGGTTCGAGGACGCCGCCGAGAGGATGGGGGTTGACGCCATGCGCTGGGTCTACTGCCTGCACAACCCGGCCAACAACCTGAACTTCGGGTTCGGCGTTGCCGACGAGGCGCGCCGGCGCTTCATGATCACGCTGTGGAACGTCTACTCGTTCTTCGTCACGTACGCCAACATCGACGGCTTCGACCCAACGGCCAAGGCGCCGCCCGTGGAGGACAGGCCCGACCTGGACAGGTGGATCATCTCGGAGCTCAACACGCTCGTCCAGGACGTGACGCGGAGCCTGGACGGCTACGCCACCGACCCGGCCTGCAGGGCCGCCGAGAGGTTCGTCGACTACCTGTCGAACTGGTACGTGCGCCGCAGCAGGCGCCGGTTCTGGAAGAGCGCCGCCGACCAGGACAAGCTGTCGGCCCACGCCACCCTGTACGAATGCCTGGTGACGCTGAACAGGCTGCTGGCGCCGGTCATGCCGTTCATGACCGAGTCGGTCCACCAGAACCTCGCGCGGCGCAACGGCGGCGCCGAGAGCGTACACCTGGAGAGGTGGCCCGATGCGGACACGGCGCGCATCGACCCCGCCCTGTCCGACGCCGCGCGGCTCGCCATGCGGCTGTCCAGCCTGGGCAGGTCGGCGCGCAGCAAGACCGGGCTGAAGGTGCGGCAGCCGCTGCGGAAGGTGCTCGTGCGGCTGCGCTCGGCGAGCGAGGCGGCGACGCTAGAGGCGGTCTCCGACCAGCTCATGGAGGAGTTGAACGTGAAAGAGGTCGCGCTTATCGGGTCCGCCGCCGAGGTGTCGAGCTTCGAGGCGAGGGCAAACATGGCGCTCGTAGGGCCGAAGTACGGCAGCGACACGCCCAAGGTGCTCTCGGCGCTTTCGGGAGCGGACCCCATCGAGGTCCACAACCTCGTCTCGTCGGGCCGGCCCGTCCCCCTAGGAGACTACACCCTGGGGCCCGACGAGGTGGCGGTGAACGCCTCGGACAGGGAGGGCTACTCGGTCGCCTCGGAGGGAGGCTACACCGTGGCGGTGACGACGGAGGTCACGCCGGAACTGGCCGCCGAGGGCGGCGCGCGCGAGCTCGTCCACCGCATCCAGAACATGCGCCGCTCCGCCGGGTTCGACATAGCCGACCGCATCGAGACGTTCTACCGGGGCGACGACGGCGTGGAGGCGGTCATCGAGTCTCACGGCGCCTACGTCCGCCAGGAGACGCTTTCGGACGCCCTCGTCCAGGGCACGCCTCCGAGCGGGGCCTACACGGAGACGCACGACGTGGACGGCGCCGAGGTGACCATCGGAGTCCGCAGGCCCTGAGGCTTGGAGTCCGAATAGCGCCTCCCTGCCCATCCTTGAACGGAGACGGCCCTTATTCAAGGATTTATGCTATCATTGAATATGAGGCCCGCCATGGCGCGTTTTGAAGTGAGGCGCTGGGAGGGCGACTTCGCCGGGCCGACCCGGCGTGATCGTCGCCCATGCAGCTACGAAGTATACTTCCCGGACCCGTTGGATGGCCGCCGATTCGTCCTCGAAGGTGACGTCGCCGCTGACGTTGCCGACGCCGAGGCCGCGCTCGCGCGGCTTGATGCATCTGCGTCCGCGCTCGCTGACACCGAGGCCCTGGCACGGCTCCTGCTTCGCGCCGAGTCCGTGGCCTCATCCCGGATCGAAGGCCTGGAGGTGGGTGGGCGGCGCCTTCTCCGAGCCGATGCCGCCCGCCGACTCGGAGAAGACCCCCGAGACGTGACGGCCGCGGAGGTGCTCGGCAACATAGACGCGATGGTCTGGGGGGTGGAAGCCGTCGAACCCGGCGGCCCTATTACCCTAGAGGCCGTCTTGGAGGCGCACCGTCGTCTGCTCGCCGGGACACGCATGGAGAAGCACGGTGGCAGCATTCGCCCTGTGCAGAATTGGATCGGGGGCAGCAGCTACAATCCCTGCTCGGCTTCCTTCGTGCCGCCGCCGCCGGAGGCCGTAGGCGCTTTGCTGGAAGACCTCATGGCCTTCTGCAACGATGATTCGCTCCCGGCGCTGGCGCAGGCAGCCGTGGCCCACGCGCAGTTCGAGACGGTCCACCCTTTCGTGGACGGCAACGGACGAACCGGTCGCGTCTTGATCCACATGGTCCTGCGCCGTCGCAGGCTTGGGCTGCGCGTGCTGCCGCCGGTCTCCCTCGTCCTCGCAACGTGGTCGCGGGGCTATATCGCCGGCCTGACGGAGACGCGCTACGTCGGCGCGCCCGACTCCTCCGAGGCTCATGCCGGGATCAACCGGTGGGTCGCCCTCTTCGCCTCGGCGTGCCGCCAAGCGGTCGAGGACGCCAGCCGCTTCGAGGAGCGCGTGGGCAGGCTGCAAGCGTCCTGGCTGGCTCGCTCCGGACACCCCCGCCGAGACTCGGCGGCGCGCCTGCTCATCGGTGCGCTGCCAGCCGCCCCTGTGGTCACGACATCTACGGGGGCGGAGCTGATTGGCAGGTCGTTCCAGGCGACGAGCCAGGCGATCGATCGGCTCTTACGGGCGGGCGTGCTTTCGCAAGTCACCGTGGGCCGGCGCAACCGCGCCTTCGAGGCGCCCGAGCTTATCGATGCCTTCACGGCGCTCGAACGTCGGCTTGCGAGTCCCGGCGGCGATACGCGCGTCTCTGAGCCCGCTCGGCGTGTGCCTCGACGACGAGGGCGTCGTCTAGATCAGGTTGATCAGCCTGGAGCGCAGGGCCGCCCGGATTAGCGAGAGGGCGATGGCGCTGGTGAGTATGAAGACCAGTGCCGGCCAGCTCCAGCCGTCGGTCACGAGACCGAGCGCCGTGCCGGCGGCAGGCGGGTGCTCCGTGTTCGTCGCCGCCATGAGCAGGATGCCCAGACCGACCGACAGCGCGGCCATGACGTGGAGCACGACGGGGACCTCGGTCGCCAAAGGCGGCGACCGCCGGCACGGCGAGGACCGCCGCGACGATGGAGCCCGATATCACGGAGGCGACGTGGCCGCCGATCACGCGCTTGGGCGTCGAAGCGATGGAGTGGGGTATGACGAAGACGATGAACGCGGTGGAGGCCACCGCGACGACGATGGCGGCGCCGAAGACGGCGTTCTCTATGACCAGGATGACCAGAAGCGTGACGGTGGCGAGGGCCGTCTGGAACAGGTATTGGGGGGCTCGGGCTGCGAATCTTCTGTCTATGAGCCGCAAACGAACATGACCCCGGCTAACGCCCCGTCTCAGTCTACCGGCGGCCCTAGGGTACCGCTTCCACCCCCATCACGGCAACCGCTCCTCCCCTGGACGATGCTACCCTTCTCTCTGGGTCAGCTCGACGGTCGCCACCCTCTCTATGCCCTCCTGGATGTACTCGACCTCCACCGTATCGCCCACGTCGTACGACCATAGCTGGAGCAGGAAATCGGCCATGTCCGCGGTGGGTACGCCGCCCAGGCTCGTGATGACGTCTCCGACCCTGATGCCCTGCTGGTAGGCAGGGCCTGTCCTCGACATGGCCGTGACCATGATGCCCTCGGTCACCGGCAGATCGTACTGGTTGGCCATGGCGGTGGTTATGTCCGTACCGTTGAGGCCGATCCGCGGGCGCACCACGTAGCCGCGCTCTATCAGGCTCTCTATGTGGCGGGACGCGGTCGATGCGCCCAGGGCGAAGCCTACCCCGGTTGCGTCGCGGAGGACGGCCTGGTTGATGCCCACGACGTGGCCGTTCATGTCCACGAGCGGGCCGCCGCTGTTGCCCTTGTTGATGGCGGCGTCCGTCTGGATAAGGTCGTAGTACTCGCCGCTCTGGGTCCTTATCGTGCGTCCCAGGCCGCTCACGATGCCGAGCGTCACGGTCGGGCCGCCCTTGAGCGCGAGGGCGTTGCCTACGGAGATCACCCAGTCGCCCACCCGCAGGTGGTCGGACTCGGCGAAGACGGCGGAGGGCAGGCCGCCGGCCTCTACCTTGAGGACGGCTAGGTCGCTCGGGTCGTCGTACCCCACCACGGTCGCATCGTAGGACTCGCCGCTGTCCAGGTGTACCTTTATCTCCGTGGCCCCTTCCAGGAGGTGGGCGTTGGTCACGACGTAGCCGTCCGACCTCACGATGAAGCCCGATCCGGCGCCGTCGCCCGACATGGCGAAGAAGACGCCCTGCGTCAGGGCCTCCACCGTGATGGAGACGACCCAGGGGGTTACGGCCTCGGCGACGTCGGCGACCGACGGCATCGACGCGGCGCTCATCGACGTCAGGTTAGCCGCGGGCTGCAGGGTGCGCTGGAGGACCGCGGGCGCGGCTGTCGGCTCCGGGGTCGCGGTCGGTGGGGGGGCCGCGGTCGGCGTAGGGGCGCTCTGGGGCGAGGAACAGGCCGCGAGGACGGTTATGGCGGCGAACGAGGCGGCAACGGCCCTCAGCAGGCCGGATACGGACGCCCTAGTAAGCCGTCTGGGACGAAACGACACGTAGCCTAACACGTGAGAACCCCGTCCAGATGTGCTTGAAGTCCCGCGTTGGGTTCCTGGAAACGTACGCGGCGTAGCGCGAGGTGATCAGCGCTCCGAGCAGCACGATGGTCGCCGAGAGGTAGACCCACGCGAGCAGGGCGACGAGGCCTCCTACCGGGCCGTGGACGGCGTTGTGTATGGGGAACGTATGCACGTACCAGACGAACAGAGCGGTCACACCGTGAAAGGCGATCGAGGCCCCGAGCGCCCCGAGCCACACGTCCCTGACGCGCACCTCGGTATTCGGCAGCAGGCGGTAGAGCGCCAGGAAGGTAAGGAAGGCCAGGAACGGCGACACTAGGCGCGAGGCCAGTCCCCAGAGGAGCTGGCTGAAGTACCAGCCCTCGGGCTCCAGGTATGCGTTATCCCCTCCAGTATGCCCAGGACGGGCGCAAGGAACAGGACCATGAGGAGGATGAAGCCCGAGCCGAGCACCAGCCCCAGGTCCATCAGGCGCTCCTTCAGGAACGGCCTCGACTGCCTGATGCCCCACGCCTCGTTGATTCCCTTCCTCACCGCACTGAACACGGCCGTGGCCGCCACGAGCATGAGGAGGACGGAGGCTATGCCGGTGATGGCCCTTGAGCTCACGATGTCCTCCACCGTGCTCCTGACGAAATCGCTGGAGACGGGGATGACGCTCGTGATGTCCCTCGCAAGCTCCAACTGGTCTTCCTGCCCCCATGGGCCGATGACGTAGCCCACGGCCG
>CAXXVN010000002.1:0-17379 GCA_963664035.2 Dehalococcoidia bacterium
GCGACGTGACGGACTACGCGCCCGAGATACCGGGGCGGTTCTCCCAGGCGCTGCGGTACGCGGCGGTGGACCGCGCCGCGCAGGGCGGCCTACCCGGGCGGTTTGGACGGGTACGCTCGGACGCGATGCCGTTCGAGGGGGTGGTGGGCTGCGTACTCTCCAACGAGCTGTTCGACTCCTTCCCGGTACACCGGTTCGAGGTGCGCGGGGGGCGCGTGCTGGAGGTATACGTGGAGCTGCGGGACGGCGAGCTCAAGGAGACTCTATCGGAGCCGTCGACGCCGCTACTGGAGGAGCGGGCCCGCGGCATGGGGGTGCGCGAAGGCGGCCGCGGGGAGGTGAACCTCCAGGCCGGGGCGTGGATGGAGGATGCGGCGCGCGCCCTGCGGCGGGGCTTCGCGCTCACGGTCGACTATGGGTACTACGCCGCAGACCCACGCTCGGGCGACCGGGCGGGCGGGACCGTTGGGACCTTCTACCGCCACACGGGCGGCGGGAGCCCGTACCGGCGCATCGGCGGCCAGGACATGACGGCCCACGTCGACTTTACGGCCCTGGTCTCCGCGGGGGAGCGGGTAGGGCTGCGGCCGGTGCTGCTATCGAGCCAGGCCGGCTGGCTGGACGCGATGGGCATGGGAGGGCTGATAGCCAACGTGCGAAGGCGGCCTCTGCGGCAGGCCGTGCGGGACGCGAACGTGATGGCGATGCGGGAGCTGGTGAAGCCGGAGGGCCTGGGGGGGTTCAAGGTGCTGGTGCAGGAGAAGGATACGGGGGTAACGGAGCCCGAACAACTCTTACCGGCGCCCTGCGAGCTTGCGGCGCCGCTGCTCCGGCGTGAGCACGCCAGGTTGATGGAGGGCAGGTATCCTCACGCGGCGTTCGACCCCGGGGGGCCGTACTGCCGGGAGAGCCGGTAGCTCACATATCCGCGGTCGTCAGTGCTGGCCGGGGCCTGGGTCGTCGTCCGGCCTGGGGCGAGGCGAGCATCTCCTGGCCGTGGTAATGAAACCCGTGTGGCCGACCATGCGGTGGTCGGGCCTCACGCTGCGCCTTCCCACGGACCATGTGCGCATCATCACCTCCGCCGTCTCTATCACGTCGAACCTGCCGTCCTCCTCCAGCGCCAACGCCAGGTCGTGTACCTGGAGCACGGTGGGGAGGAAGCTCCAGGAATATCCCGCCCGGCGCCAGGGGCTGAGGCGGCGTGCGGCACCACGCGCCACGGCTCGGGCAGGTCCAGCACGACGCGGTCGAGGCCGCGCTCCTCGAAGCCCTCGTAGACGTCGCCCTGCTTCAGCACGAGGTTCGCGGGGTCCGGAATGGCCGCGGCGACGTTGGTCCGGGCGCGCTCGATCATGTCGGGGCGCAGGTCGTAGGAGACCAGCGAGCCGCGCTCGCCGACGGCCCTGAGCAGGGCGAGGGCCTGGTGACGGCGCCGGACCCGGCGCCCGCCTCCAGCACCCTGGCCCCGGGGAATATGTCGCCGTAGACGAGGATGGCGCCAAGGTCCTTGGGGTATACGACGGTGGCGATGCGTGGCATGGCCCTGGTGAAGTCGGCCATGGTGGGCTTGACGGCCAGCAGGGAGTGCCCCCTGGAGCTTGTGACCCTGACGCCCTCGGCCTGCCCGATCAGCTCGTCGTGGCCTACGTTGCCGATGTGGGTATGGAAGATGGCGGAGCGCTCCAGCTCGACGAGATACCGCCGCCCCTTCCTGTCCAGCACGAGGGCGTGCTCGCCTTCGCGGAATACGTACCGCTTCCGATTGGAGTCGTCCATGCCCCTATTCTACAGGCCCGCGTCCGTGGGGGGGCGCATCGGGCGGCCGATGGCGGTACGAACCGGCGTTGGCGCTAGAGGCCCGACACCTCGGCGAGTACGTCGTTCACGTCGAGGTCGGCGGCGCTGGCGTAGGCGCGGCTGAACCTGACCGTGCCCTGCTTGTCGACGACGACCACGGCGCGGCGCGCTGCGCCCGTCTCCTCGTTGAAGACGCCGTACTTCTTCGAGACCTCGCCGTGGGGGTAGAAGTCGCTGAGCAGCGGGTAGGGGATCTTGCCGAGCGAGACCGAGTAGGCGCTCTGCGCCGGCTGCGGGTCGGTGCTTATACCCAGTACCTGGGTATCTTTCTCCTCGAACTTCGAGCCGGCGGCCCGAAAAGAGGAGACCTGGTCCGTTCACCCGCCGGTGAACGAGTATATGTGGAAGGAGAGGACGACGTTCTTGTTACCCCTGAAGTCGCCCAGGGAGACGTCGTTCCTATCCTGGTCTGGGAGCGTAAAGTCCGGGGCCGTCTGGCCAACGTTCACCATGTCAGTCCTCCTTCGGGTCCATCAGCGCGCGAGCGCCAGCATCCGCTCGACGAAGCGCTCCACCACCGGGTGGTCGGCGTCTCGCTCGTAGTCCTCCATGTCGTCGTGGTAGAAGTTGCGGTGGAACTTCTCCGCCGCGAGGAAGTACGCTTCGATCAGGGGGTCATCCTGCTCCCGGGAGAGCCTGATGACCGCGTTCTTGAGGGAGCGGTGGGAGCGGTGCTCCCATCCCCGCTGCTGCGCGACGGCCATTACGGCGTGGGCCGCGGCTCCCCATAGCTTTTCGGAGCCCTGCACGAGGTCGCCGGCGGCGAGCTCGCGATCCGCGGCCTCCAGGAAGTCCTGGGCCGTCTGCGCGTGCTCTTGGGTCAGCATCGCCATCTCACCACTCCCGTATGTCCACGAAATGGCCGGCCACGGCGGCGGCGGCGGCCATCTGGGGGCTGACCAGGTGGGTGCGCCCGCCCTTGCCCTGCCTGCCCTCGAAGTTTCGGTTCGACGTGGCGGCGCAGCGCTCGCCGGGCTTCAGGATGTCGGGGTTCATGCCCAGGCACATCGAGCAGCCCGCCTCCCGCCACTCGAAGCCGGCGTCCGTGAATATCGCGTCCAGCCCCTCCTCCTCGGCCTGGACCTTGACCGGGGTGGAGCCCGGCACCACCATTGCGCTCACGCCGTCGCTCACGCGGCACCCAGCGACGACCTCGGCGGCGGCTCTCAGGTCCTCGATGCGCGCGTTGGTACACGAGCCGATGAAGGCGCGGTCTATCTCGATCTGCTGGATGGGCGTGCCCGGCTCGAGGGCCATGTACTCCAGGGCGCGCTCGGCAGCCCGGCGGTCGGCCTCGTCCGGGAACGAGCTCGGGTCGGGCACGCCGGCCGTCACCGGGGCGACCATGCTGGGGTTGGTGCCCCAGGAGACCATGGGGCTAAGAGCCGCGGCGTCTATCTCGACCAGGCTGTCGAACTCCGCGCCGGCGTCGGACGGCAGGCCCTGCCACTGCGAGACGGCGGCGTCGTACTCTTTCCCCTGCGGGACGTTGGCGCGGCCCCGCATGTAGTCGAAGGTGACGTCGTCCGGGGCGACCATGCCGGCGCGGGCGCCGGCCTCGATCGACATGTTGCACACGGTCATCCGGCCTTCCATCGAGAGCGACCGCACCGCCTCGCCGGTGTACTCGACCACGTGGCCCCTGGCCGCCGGCCACGCCGATCCGGCCGATTATGCCCAGGACCAGGTCCTTCGCGGTGACGCCGAACGGCAGCGGGCCGTTGACGCGAATCTCCATCGTCCTGGGCTTCGGCTGCACCATGCACTGGGTGGCCAGCACCTGCTCGACCTGGGTCGTGCCGATGCCGAGGGCGAACGCGCCGAACGCGCCGTGCGTCGAGGTGTGGCTGTCTCCGCAGACTATGGTCATGCCCGGGCTGGGTGAGTCCCTGCTCCGGCGCTATCATGTGCACGATGCCCTGCAGAGGATTGTGCATGTCGTACAGCGTGATGCCGAACTCCTCGCAGTTCCGCGTCAGCGTCTCGAGCTGCGTGCGGGCGACGTCGTCGGTAATCGGCAGCCTGCCCTTCCAGGTGGGGATGTTGTGGTCGGCGGTCGCTATCGTCAGGTCGGGGCGGCGCACCCGGCGCCCGTTCTGCCGGAGGCCGTCGAACGCCTGCGGCGACGTCACCTCATGCACAAGGTGCAGGTCGACGTAGAGGAGCGCCGGCCGGCCCGGCTCCTCGTGGACGACGTGCGCGTCCCATATCTTCTCGAACATCGTTCTTGGCGACATATGCTCTATCCCGTGAACAACGCCTTGTTGCAGGCGTCCAGGTACGCTTTTCCGCTGGCCTCCATCACGTCCGCGGAGGCACCCCGTCCAGTGAACTCGCGCCCACGGTAGTTGACGCGCACGGCGACGTTGGCGAGGGCGTAGACGCTCTCCGTGATCGCGCCCACCTCGTAGTGGACGAACTTCACCTGCTCGCCCACGTCGCGTCCGGTCGCGCGGCGCAGCGCGTTGTTGATGGCGTCCACCGTGACCGAGACCGGGCCGTTGCCGGCCACTCCCACGCCGTCGTGCCGGTCCTCCTCCGCGTCCGTTGCGGTGAGGGTGACGTCTGCGCGCCTCTCGACGCCGTCGCTACCGCAGACGATCTGGAGGGACGAGAGCGCGTAGGCGTGCCGGTCCTCCCTGGACTGCTGCCCCATCAGGGCCTCCAGGTCCGCGTCGGTCACCTCCCGCTTGCGGTCCGCCAGCTCCTTGAAGGCGGCGAACGCCTTGTCCAGCTGCTCGGCGTCCAGCGCGTAGCCGAGCTGTTCGAGCCGGGCGCGCAGGCCAGCCCGCCCGCTCAGCTTGCCGAGCACCAGCGCGCTGCTGGGCCAGCCGACGGACTCCGGCCTCATGATCTCGAAGGTCGACCGGTCCTTCAGGACGCCGTCCTGGTGGATGCCCGAGGCATGTCGGAAGGCGTTGGCTCCCACGATGGCCTTGTTGGGCTGGACGGGGAAGCCGGTGATGTCGCTGACGAGCCTGCTGGTCCTGTATATCTGGGTGGTGTCGACGTTCGTGGAGACGCCTATCAGCTCCTTGCGGGTCTCGATGGTCATTATGATCTCTTCCAGGGACGCGTTGCCCGCCCGCTCGCCGAGCCCGTTGATGCACCCCTCCACCTGCCTGGCGCCGTTTACGACCGCGGCGACGCTGTTCGGCGCGGCGTTGCCGAGGTCGTTGTGGCAGTGGACGCTGATGACGGCCTTGTCGATGTTGGGCACGTTGTCGCGCACCGACTTGATCAGGGCGCCGAACTCGGACGGGATGGAGTACCCCACGGTGTCCGGTATGTTCACCGTGGAGGCGCCGGCGTCGATGGCCGCCTCCAGTATCTTGTACAAGTAGTCCCGGTCGGTGCGGGTGGCGTCCATCGGGGAGAACTCGACGTTGTCGCAGTACCGCCGCGCGCGCTCCACGGACGAGACGGCCATGTCCAGCACCTCCTCCGGGTTGCGCCGGAGCTGGTGCCATATCTGGACGTCGGAGCTGGATATGAAGACGTGGATGCGCGGGCTCTCGGCGTGGCTCACGGCGTCCCTCGCCGCGTCGATGTCGTCGGGGTGACAGCGCGCCAGGGAGGCGATGACGGGCCTCCTGACCTCCCGCGCTATCCTGGTCACCGCCTCGAAGTCGCCCGGCGAGCTTGCGGCGAAGCCCGCCTCGATGATGTCGACGCCGAGCGCCTCCAGCTGCCGGGCGATCTCTAGCTTCTCAGCCGTCGTCAGCCCGATGCCGGCGGACTGCTCGCCGTCTCGCAGCGTCGTATCGAATATCGCTACCTTGTCGTTGAACATGTCTGTGGCCTCCTCCAGCCTCAGCTACAGTTTCCATGCCCCCGAGGGGCCGAATGCGCGCCGGGCCTATCGAAGGGCAACGCAGTCCGCCGGGCGGAGCCCTGCCAGGACCCCGCCCTTGCGGCGAACTACGTGATATACCTCTGTGCCTTCCATTCAATTTTCCCTCTATTCGACTGCTTGGGTCGTTCGCTCCTGCGTACTCTCTACTATCTGTCGGACCGCCCCGCGGAGCTCGTGCTCTAGCTCCGCTGGATGGGTGTGCCAGAAGACGTGGGCGGCGCCGGCGACCTCGACGTACCGCCCCCTGGGCATCAGGGCCGCCAGTTGGCGCGTGGGCCAGTTGGGCCGTATGTCCTTCTCCCCGTTTATGAAGATTGCCGGTATGTCCATGTCCGCGATCTCCCGGAACAGCGTCGGGCGCTTGATGTACTCGCGCCAGCTACGGTTGCCGCCAGGGTTGGCTGCCGGGTCCGCCCTGTCTTCATGGCCCGCTGTGTCTTCGTCCATCTCTCCCAGGTTCCTGTGGTATGCCTCGCTCCACGTCCGGTCGTTCAGAACGTTGCCGCCGGCGATCCCTACCAGGCCCAACACGCGGGACGGGTATCGCAGCGCGTACGCCAGGGCGGCGTTCGGGCCGAAGCTGTGGCCCGCGACGATGAATTTCTCAATACCGTACTCCCGTCGGACCGCCTCGGCGTCGGACAGCAGGGTGTCGACGTCGTAGTTGCCGTCCCAGTCGGAGCGTCCGCAGCCCCGGGGTTCGAAGCGGACCACGCGGCACAGGTCGTCGATCATGTCGGCTACCGGCCCCAGGTAGTCGTCGCATCCCGGCCCGCCGTTGAACATGAGCAGCGGCGTACCACGGCCGCTCACCGTCGTCCACAGCCGCGCGGAGCCCGAGGTAACGTAGCGCTCGACCGGCCTTTGGCGTCGTTCCAGTATCCGGAACTCTATCTCCATGTTGGCGCAATTTCCCCTTGGGGGCTGGTGTACGTACCTCCCGATCTCCACGCCCGCATGGCTGTGGAACATCCGGCCCCTGAGCACCTTGCAGACGTTCGAGTGGCGGCGCCTCATCCCAAGGGCGTCATGGACGTCCCCGGCACGGAAGGTCACCTTTACCCTGCCTTCTTGATGAGCTTCCTGAACCTTCTGGCAGAGGTAGTCGCGAATTCGCTCTGCATCTCCGATTAGCATTAGCCGCCTCTATACCATGGCGCTTTCCACTTGCACTGACGCCCCACTATCTCACCAGAATCGCTACGACGACAGCGACGATTATCGTCACCCACATCGCCGTACGCCTTCCGATACTTCGGCTTGAGTTGTCGCCACCTAGTCGGCGTCCTTGAGGAACGACATCATCCCACGGAGCTCCTTGCCGACGCTCTCGATGGGGTGCTCGGCGTTTTCCTTGCGCATCTGCATGAAGCGGTGGCGGCCCTCGTCGTTCTCGGCGATCCACTCTCGGGCGAAGTCTCCGTTTTGGACCGCCTCCAGCACCTTCTTCATGTTCTCCTTCACGTGCTCGTCGATCACGGCCGGGCCGCGCGAGTAGTCGCCGTACTCCGCCGTGTCGCTGACCGAGTAGCGCATGTACTCCATGCCGCCCTGGTATAGCAGGTCGACGATCAGCTTCAGCTCGTGCATGCACTCGAAGTAGGCCGATTCCGGCTGGTACCCCGCCTCGACCAGCGTCTCGAACCCCGCCTTGATCAGCGCAGTGACGCCGCCGCAGAGGATCGTCTGCTCGCCGAACAGGTCGGTCTCGGTCTCCTCCTTGAAGGTCGTGTCCAGCACGCCGGCGCGGGCGCATCCGACGCCTCTCGCGTATGCGAGCCCCAGGTCGTGGGCCATGCCGGAGGCGTCCTGGTGCACCGCCAGCAGCCCCGGCACCCCGGAGCCGCGCGTGAAGACCTCGCGCATGCGGTGGCCGGGCGCCTTCGGCGCGACCATCGACACGTCCACCGTGTCGGGCGCGACGATAGTCTCATAGTGGATGTTGAAGCCGTGCGCGAACATGAGCGTCTTGCCGGCGCCCACGTGCGGCGAGATCGACTCGCGGTACACCTCGGCCATCATGTGGTCGGGGATGAGCATCATGACGATGTCGGAGTCCCGGGCGGCGTCGGCGACGAGCTCCACCCGGAGGCCGTCGCCCTCCGCCTTCTGCCTGCTGCTACTACCCTCGTACAGGCCGACCACCACGTCGACCCCGCTGTCCTTCAGGTTGAGGGCGTGGGCGTGGCCCTGGCTGCCGTAGCCGATCACCCCCACGGTCTTGCCGTCGAGCAGGGACATGTCCGCGTCGTTCTCGTAGTACATCTTTGCCATTGTTCGCGTCCTCTCCGATTTCTCTACGTTATACCGACGATGCTTCGCCCCAGTCCACGCGGGTCGCGGCCCGCCGCGTTCCTGCTGTCCGCCCCGCGGTTCATCGCTATCGTACCGGTCCTCATCACCTCCACGACCCCGAAGCCCCTGAGCAGGGACTGGAGGGAGTCGACCTTGTCCTCGTCTCCGCTGACCTCCACGACCAGCGTGTCGGACGCCACGTCCACGATGTGCGCCCGGAAGATGTGGACGATCTGCATGATCTCGCTGCGCGTCTGCACGTTGGCCTTGACCTTTATCAGCGCGAGCTCGCGTGAGACGATGTTCTGGTCCGAGATGTCCGAGACCCTGATCACGTCGATCAGCTTGTGCAGGTGCTTGGTCATCTGCTCGACGACCAACTCGTCGCCCTCGACGACGAAGGTCATGCGCGACAGGTTGGGCTCCTCGCTGTGGCCCACCGCGAGGCTGGCTATGTTGAAGCCGCGGCGCCTGAACATGCTCGATATGCGGTTCAGGACGCCGGGCTTGTCCTGCACCAGCGCCGTTATCGTGTGCCTGGGAACGCCCCCGTTGGTACTCATAGGCGCACCCCCTCAGGTATCGGCTCCTCTATCAGGTCGTCTATCGTCTGGCCCGCCGGGATCATCGGGTAGACGTTCTCCTCCTCCTCGACCACGAAGTCGACGATGGCCGGGCCGTCGTATTCCATCGCCTGCATTATGGCCGACCTGACCTGCGTCTTGTCGGTGACGCGTATTCCCAGCATCCCGAAGGCTTCGGCCAGCTTCACGAAGTCCGGGTTGTGGGAGTAGCCCGTCGCCACGTAGCTCTTGTGGTAGAAGAACTCCTGCCACTGCCGGACCATCCCGAGGAAGGAGTTGTTGATGATGGCGAACTTCACGGGGATCTTGTTCTCCACCAGCGTCGCCAGCTCGGCCATGGTCATCTGGAAGCCGCCGTCGCCGGCGACGGACCAGACCACCTTGTCGGGCCTGCCGACCTGCGCCCCCATCGCGCCCCGGCACCTCGTAGCCCATCGCGCCCGAGCCCCCGGAGGTTATCAGGCTGCGCGGGTGCCTGTAGGTGTAGTGCTGGGCCGCCCACATCTGGTGCTGTCCGACGCCTGTTACCACGATGGCCTCGCCGTTGGTGGCCTCCGAAAGCTCCTTGACGACGAACTGCGGGATCAGCTTGTCGGTGTCTCGCACAATCATCGACGGATGGTCCCGCTTCAGGTCCTCTATCCGCTGGACCCACTCGAGGTGGGTGGCGGGCTTGACGCGCCTGTTCAGATCGCGCAGCACCAGCTTGAGGTCCCCGACGATGGGCACGTCCACCTTGACGTTCTTGCCTATCTCCGACGGGTCGATCTCGACGTGTATCTTCTTCGAGCCGACGGCGAAGGCGGACGTCTTGCCCGTGATCCTGTCGTCGAAGCGCATACCCAGGGCTATCAGCAGGTCGGCCTCCTCGATCGCCAGGCTGGCGTAGGCCATGCCGTGCATGCCGGGCATCCCGACGCACAGCAGATGGTCGTCCGGGAACGAGCTTATGCCCAGCAGCGTCGTTATCACGGGGATCTGGGCCTTCTCCGCCAGCTCCCGCACCTCGTCGTAGGCCTGGGAGATGATGATGCCGTGGCCCGCTAGGATGACGGGCCTCTGCGCCTGCGCGATCAGCTTGGCGGCCCTCTTTACCTGGGAGGGGTGTCCTTCCAGCGTCGGCTTGTAGCCCGGCAGGTCCACGCCGTCGGGGTAGACGAACTCGGCCTCCTCCATGAACACGTCCTTGGGGATGTCCACCAGGACGGGGCCTGGCCTCCCGGTGCTGGCGATGTGGAAGGCCTCCTTAATTGCGCGTGGGATGTCCGCCGCGTTCATCACGAGGTAGTTGTGCTTGGTGATCGGCAGCGTGATGCCGGTCGTGTCGGTCTCTTGGAAGGCGTCGCTGCCGATGGAGGCGCGCGACACCTGGCCGGTGACGATGACCATCGGCACCGAGTCCATCTGCGCGGTGGCTATGCCGGTTACGAGGTTGGTGGCGCCCGGCCCCGACGTGGCCCACGCGACGCCCGGCTTGCCGGTGACGCGGCCGTAGCCGTCCGCGGCGTGGGCGGCGCCCTGCTCGTGCCGCACGAGGATGTGCCGTAGCTGCGGGTACTCGGGCAGGGTCTGGTAGAGGGGCAGGATGGCGCCTCCGGGGAGGCCGAAGATGACCTCCACGCCCTCCCTCAGCAGGCTCTCGCATACGATTTGCGATCCGTTCAGCCTCATGTCTTGCTCTCCTCTTTAGGCCGCTGGTTCGCGGCAACAAAAAATCCCGTCACACAATGGGACGGGATGTCAGTCTCGTGGTACCACCCAGATTACCCCGGCGCAAGCCGGGGTCGCTCGAAGGCTGTAACGGCGCCGACCGCCCGACCCTACAGCGCTGGAGCCTGGAGTACGAAGCGCGCAGAACACATTGTAGCCTGTGTGTCCTGCAACGCCTGCCTCCTGACTACGCCTTCGGGCGGGGTGCTCAGGGACGAGTTCGCGAACGGCGCCGGTTCCCACTCCACCGGCTCTCTGCGGCCTGCCCGCTACTACTTCCCTTCGAAGCATCGGTACGATTCATGCTTGCAGAGGAACCTCATCGTATCACGGCGCGCCGTTTTCTGTCAAATCCGTCTCGTCCCGCGTCCCGTTCGTCCCGGCCCCGGCAGGCGTGCCTTCCAAATGGCGGTGACGCTCTACGGTTAAGGGGGAGGGCTGGTTTCAAACCAGCCCCTACGGGGTGACGGCCGATTGATATGGCGCTGAACCTGAAGGTGGGGGATTTGGGTTGCGGATTGCGGAGCCTGCGGCGGCGGGCATAGAATGTGCGGCGGGCGGCCCCGGTGGGGCCGCGGAGGGTTTGCCGTGAACGTACTCGTACTTGGCGCAGCCGGGATGCTGGGGCCGCACGTGGTCAAGGCGCTGGAGGGCGAGCACAGCCTCCGCCTGACGGACATAGGCGCTGCCCCGGAGACGGACCACGAGTACATTAGGGTGGACGCGGGCGACCTCGACGAGGTCGTTGCCGCCGCGGAGGGGATGGACGCCATCGTCAACCTGTCGGTGCTCAGGCAGGACCCGCAGCTTGCCTTCGACGTGAGCGCCAGGGGCTGCTACAACATGATGACGGCTGCGGTCGAGCACGGCATCGACCGGGTGATCAACACAGGGCCCCACTTCACCATCACCGGCCCTTCCTTCGAGCTGTTCGACCACGGCATCACCGGCGACGTTACCTCCCAGTCCGGCACTGGCCTATACGCGCTCACGAAGTCGCTGGGGCAGGAGATCTGCAGGGTGTTCACCGAGCGCCACGACATCTCTGTCATGACGCTGCTGTTCTACAACTTCAGGGACGTGGACGACCACTCGGCCGACGGGCAGGACTTCACGCCGTACTCGGTGTCCTGGCAGGATGCTGGCGCCGCCTTCGCAGCCGCCCTCGCGACGGACCCGGCCACGCTGCCTTCCAGGTGCGAGGCGTTCCTGATACTCGCCGACCTGCCGCACGGCAAGTTCAGCAACGAGAAGGCGAAGCGGATGTTGGGCTGGCAGCCGGTCCACAGCCTGGAGCAGTTCTGGAAGAAGGGCGCGCCCAGCCGCCAGTCGCCGTAGGGTAGGGCGCTCGCGAGAACCTGTTTCAGGACCCTCGATTCCCCCTCATCCCTTCGACATGCTCAGGGCAGGCTCTAACCTTCTCCCACATAGGGGAGAAGGGATTAAAAGTAAGTTCTGCCTCGTAAGGGACGCCCTACGGTCTTATTCCCCCACCGTCCAGCGGTCGAGGCGCCACCACCAGTGGGCGTCCGAGCGGAACAGCGGCTGGACGTATACTTCCCCCAGGCTGCCCGCCGCGGGGGCGCTGCGCCTGCCGGGTGTATCGAAGCCCGGCACGTACACCGACGAGGCGTAGAGGTGCAGCGTAGCGGCGGCACTTACAGGGACCACCGGCAGGCCGCGCGCGAGGTTGTCGCTGATCCGGACGCCTATGGGCCGCCTCTCTTCGGACAGGGAGGTCGTCAGCGCCCTATCTATGAGGCTGTCAAGCTCCGGGTGGGCGTAGCCGTTCGGATTCGCGCCCTGCGAGTGGAACTGCACGTACATCCCCGAATCGACGAAGGGCGTCCAGCCGCCGGCGCGCGCAATGTCGTAGCCGCCGCCGTAGTAGACGCCGATCCAGCTTGGCGTGTCCATGATCTCGTACTCGAGCTTCAACCCCGCCTCCAGGAGCATCCCGCGCTCCGTCTCGATCTGGTCGGAGGCGGCGCCGGGGGCCGCGGCGTAGCTCGGCGTCTTCACCGCCACGCTCCGGTCGAACTGCCAGCCTGTGCTCTCGAGCAGCTGCCTCGCGCCCTGCGGGTCGTGGGCGTAGGCGCGGTCTATCTCCGGGGTCCGGTGGAACGGGAGGAAGGCGACGCTGTTGTAGGCTGTGCCGAGGCCGCCGAGGTGTCTGTCTATGAGGGCGGCCCTGTCGAGCGCGTGCATCAGCACCAGCCGCCTCTGGGCGTCGCCGAATAGCTCTCCCTGGGTGTTGAAGGCGTAGCCGGAAGTGGAGGCGCCGCCGACGGCCGCCACCTCGAACAGCGGGTCGTCGAACAGGCTCTCGAGGTTGCCGGCATCGATTTCGCCGGCCCTGTTGACGGCGACGACCCCCCTGCGGAAGGCGTCCGCGGCCGCGTAGGGGTCCTCGATGGCGAAGAGCGCCTTGCGGTGGATGCCGGGAGCGCCCATGTAGTAGTCGCGGTTCGCGCGCAGCTCTACCACGTTGTCGTACTTGCGGGGCGTGAACACGTAGGGGCCCGATCCGACAAGCTGGCCGCTGAAGAATGGTTGGCCCTCCATCTCGTCCGGCGGCACGCCCCCGAGGATGCGCTCGGGCAGCACGTGCGCCTGCCAGAGAGCGTCCATCAGCGCGGAAGTGGGCCTCGTTCGCAGCACTAGGGTGTTGTCGTCCACGGCGACTATCCCATGGACGTTCGGGGCGCGCCCCGAGATGAAGTCATCGGCCCCGTCGATGGCCGTCAGCCCGGCGAACCGCCCTCCGGCGCGCGCGTACTCGTTCAGGGAGTAGGCAACGTCGTCGGCGGTGACGGGCGCGCCGTCGTGGAAGGCCGCGTCCTTCCTGAGATGGAATGTCCACTCGGAGCCGTTCGCGCTGACCTCCCACCGCTCGGCGAGGTCGGGCTGCCATCCCAGGTCGATCGGGTCGGCGGCGACCAGCCGCGAGGCGACGTGGTGCAGCACCTCCTGGGTGGAGACTCCCGCGCCGTTGAAGGGCGAGAAGCCGGCGGGCAGGGCGGACACCCGCACGCCGACGACCTCCTGGTCGTCTCCGCGCAGCGTGCCTCCCACGCCGAGCACGAGGTCGTTCCGGAGGGTCACGACCTGCTCCACGGGCACCTGCCTGATGACCTCTTTCTCGATGGTTACCACCCGGTCTTGGGGGACCCTCTTGATTACTTCCGTATCTACGAACACCGTCTTTTCTACTGGGACTTCCTTGATGACGGTCTCGGTCCGGCAGGACGTGGCGGCGATCATGGCCGGCAAGAACAGGAGGAGCAGGGCGGTCTTCCAATCTTTCATTGAACGAACCTTCGGGTGTGACTGGGGGCGGAAATCGCCCCTATGGTCGATATATCACCCGACAGGCAGGGCGTTCAACGCAAGTGAGGGTACAAAATGCGTGGATTCGGCCTGGGATTAGAAAAGTCCGGGAAGTCTCAGCCTCGTCAGGGGACGTTGACGCGCATGGCCGCGGCCCCGCCCCCGCCGTGGCAGACGGCGGCTATTCCGCTCTTGAGGCCCTTCTCCATCAGGGAGTAGAGCAGGGTGACCAGCACCCGCGCTCCGCTGGCGCCGATGGGGTGTCCGAGGGCAACCGCGCCGCCCCTGGCGTTGACCCTGTCCCAGTCCCAGCCCAGGACGCGCCCGTTGGCGACGACCTGCGACGAGAAGGCTTCGTTGACCTCGAACAGGTCGATGTCGTCCAGGGTGAGGCCGGCGCGTCGCAGCAGCTTTTCGATGGCCTCCGCGGGCGCCTCGAATAGCCGCTCCGGCTCCGTGGCGACCAGCGTGTGGTCCTCTATGAAGGCGATGGGCTCGGCGCCCAGGTCGCCGGCGCGCCGCTCGCTTGCCAGCACCAGGGCGGCCGCGCCGTCCGATATCTGGGACGAGTTGCCGGCCGTGACCGTCCGGCCGGGGGGGAAGGCCGGCTTCAGGCCGGCAAGCTCTTCGAGCGAAGCGTCGGCGCGCGGCCCCTCGTCGCGGTCCACGGTAACCGGGCCGCGCCGGCGATGCGCCGTCACCGGCGCGATCTCGCCGTTCCCGTTCCGTGAGGCGGCGGCCGCCTTCATGTTGCTCCCGAGGGCGAAGGCGTCCTGTTCCTGCCTGGTGACCTCGAACCTGGCGGCGGTCTGCTCGGCTATGTGCCCCATGTGGCAGTCGTTGAAGCAGCACCAGAGGCCATCGTGGACCATGGAGTCGGCCATCTCCCAGTTGCCGAGGCGCTTGCCGGCGCGGCTGTCCTTCAGCAGGTGGGGGGCGCGGCTCATGCTCTCCATGCCGCCCGCCACGACGACGCGGGCGTCCTCTGACCTTATCAGCGACGACGCGAGCGACGCGGCGGCCATGCCGGAGGCGCAGACCTTGTTCACCGTGAGCGCCGACGTGGTGTGCGGGATGCCGCCGCCGATCCCCGCCTGCCTCGCCGGGGCCTGCCCGAGCCCGGCGCCCAGGACGTTGCCCATGATGACGTAGTCGACGTCGCCGGGCGATACGCCAGCGCGCTCCACGGCGGCGCCGATGGCCGCCGCGCCCAGGGCGGGAGCGGCGACCTCGGACAGCGCCCCGCCCAGCTTTCCTATGGGCGTGCGCGCGGCGCCCAGTACGGCTATCGGCTCACCTTTCATGGTCTCCTCCGTGGTCCAGGTAGCTCATCTCAGGGCGCAGGCCCCACCTGTAGGCGTCGGGCGGCTGCACGTTCCGCGCCCACGCGGTCATCATCCCCACGTCGTGATGGGCCGCCTCCATCTCCGACGCCACGGCGTCCGGGTCCCACTCCTCCAACACCTTGGAGGTTAGGTCGTTGCGCACGCTCAGGCGGCCGGGGTCGGACGCCAGGTCGCGCGTCTCGCCGGGGTCTTCCCGCAGGTTGAATAGCTGCGGCTCCATCCCATCATAGTATACGAGCTTCCAGTCGCCGCGGCGCACCATGCGGTGGCGCCAGCCGTTCTTGCCGGCGTCCGGCAGGGGAGACCGTAGGCCGCCGGCCAGCGCCTCGGAGGTGGGGTCGGTGCAGTACTCGGAGAATGCGACGTCGTCCCACGGCGTCCGGCCGGGCTCCCGCAGCAGGCCCAGGAAGCTGCGCCCGCGTGAGCGCGGCAGCGGGGGCGCGCCGATGGCGTCCAGGACGGTTGCGTTGAGGTCCAGGTGGCTTACGACCCGCCCGCAGCGGCTGCCCTCGGGCAGGACGCCCGGCCACGACAGCAACATCGGCACCCTGACGGACTCCTCGTAGAAGGTCTGCTTCCACCATAGGCCGTGCTCGCCCAGCACGTCGCCGTGGTCGGACGTGTAGACGACGAGGGTGTCGCCGCCCAGTCCGTTGCGCTCCAGAGCGTCCAGGACCTCGCCGATCATGGCGTCCATGCGGGTGACGAGCGCCCAGTAGGCCGTGCGCGCCCGCATCGTCTCTTCGGGCGTAACGTCGGCGATGCCGCACTGCTCCCGCCACCAGCGCAGGTAGGGGTGCATCGCACCGACGGGCTCCGGGCGGCTCGGCATCGGTACCGCGCCCTCGTACGGGTCGTAGTCGCGCTTGCGCGCGACGTAGGGCTGGTGGGGCAGCATGAGCCCCAGCGAGAGGGAGAAGGGCGCCGCCCGCTCGCCGGCGCGCCCGCGGGAGCCGATGCCGTCGATGGTCTCCACAGCCGTTCTGATGACGTGCTCGTCGTGGACCTCGTAGGCGCTCTGGCCGCGGCCCGACTTTTGCAGGCTGACGCGGTGGGGGCCGGTCGTGCCCGCGAGCGTCCCGTGGTCCACCGGCGAGCCGCCGGCGTAGTTGGGGCCGTGGTCGCCGACGAAGCGCTCGGCGTAGCCGTGAAGCTGGTCGGGGCCGTTGAAGTGGAGCCTGCCCACCTGCGCGGGGCGGTAGCCGGCGGCGCCCATCGCGTGCGCCATGGTGGGGATGGCCGAGTCCAGCACGTGCATGTTCGTCCAGACGCGGTTCTCGAAGGGGTAGCGGCCCGTGAGCAGCGAGCTGCGGGAGGGCACGCATATGGGGGACGCGCAGTAGGCGCTGTCCATGACGACGCCGCGGGCGGCCAGGCCGTCGAGGTTGGGGGTCCGCGCGACGGGGTCGCCGTAGCAGCCTGTGACGGCGGCGCAGTGCTGGTCGGACTGGATGAAGAGGACGTTGGGGCGCGTGTCTTCGGTCATGGGCGTGTCGATAGCGTGCGTCCGCGATTGCCGGCTTGCAGTATACACGCGGCGGCGGGCGGGCGGCCTACATGGGCGGGGGAGGTGCGGTATAGTAGATGAGCCGGCTAGATGGCCGGCCCCCGTAGGCGGCCCCATCTCATAGCGTTTTGCCCGGTGGTGTAGTGGTAGCACACGGGACTTTGGATCCCTTGACCCAGGTTCGAATCCTGGCCGGGCAGCCATTCCCGCCTACGCCGAGGCACGCCGCTACGCCGAGGCCGTCGCTGCGGACCACGGTCAGCCAGTACGTGTACACCGCGACCATATAGCCAGCCACTAGGAGGCGGAGATTTGATCAACAGGATCAAGATAGTCGCCGTCGCGGTCGCGCTGGTGGCCTCCGTTGCTGTCGCCGCCCTGGTCGTGTGGGAGCCAGCGGGCGAATCTGGCGCTGTGCGGGTTGCGCAGCAGCCAGCGCAACCCGCCGAACAGCAACACCCCGACCAAGGGGCTGCTCCAGCCGAGCCTGAAGTCGTCCATGAGATTCCTGCTGATCCCGGTTCGTCGCAGGAGACTGAGCGCGAGGGGGCTGATCCAGACGCCGACCCGTTGCAGCACGAGGTGCTTCTGACGCCGCCCGGCCCGTCGCGGTGGACAGTGCCCGCCGCGGCGCCTCAAACCGACGCCGGCCCGTCGCAGGAGCCGGAGGAGACGGCTCAGGCCGACCGCCAAGAGGTCTTCCACGGAGGTCTGCCGCCGGAACTCTACGACATCCCACCCACACTGGAGGAGATGGTCATCAAGTCTGACATCATAGCGCGGGTCCGGCTCCTGTCCGTGGATCCGGCCGGCGTCAGGAGCGACCCCATATACACCTACGACGAACCGCTCCCGGAAGGCCAGTACGTCGCGGCGCTGGTATTCCGGCTC
>CAXXVN010000003.1:0-8091 GCA_963664035.2 Dehalococcoidia bacterium
CCGGATTGGGCATGTCACCCTCCCAGGCTATTGGAATTGCCCCCATCGCGGGGGAGCTTGGCTAGGTTAGCCGCTAACGGACTACGTGTCGAGTCCGAATCATGTTGAATGTAGATGTTCAATGATTATGTCAGGGTCTGACTGTTCAGTGAAAATGTCAGTCTATGGAAGGACTGACGTTGACGACGCAAGAGCAATCGAGGATACGGGTGCTGAACGGAGTGAACACAGGAGAGGTGACTGTGGGTGTCGCGGCGGGGCTGATGGGTGTGAGCGAGCGCCATGCGTGGCGACTGCTGGCAGCGTACAGGGAGGAGGGAGCAGCTGCCATAGCTCACGGCAACAGGGGCAGGAAGCCGTCGACGACCACGGACACGGATACGCAGCAGAGGGTCAGGGAGTTGGCCGAAGGTGCCTACGAGGGTCTCAACCACACTCATCTGACCGAGATGCTCTCGGAGCGAGAGGGGATCGAACTGTCACGCTCGACGGTCAGGAGGATCCTGCTGGCGTCTGGGATGCGGAGTCCTCGGCCTCGGCGAGCCTCCAAGCGCTACAGCCGGCGTGAGCGCTACCCGCAGGCGGGGATGCTGCTGCAGATCGACGGCAGCCGTCACGACTGGCTCGAGGGGCGAGGCCCCTACCTGACGCTGGTCGGAGCCGTGGACGATGCCACGGGTACGGTGCCATCCGCCCTGTTCAGGCAGCAGGAGGACGCTCAGGGCTACCTGCTGATGCTCAGGGAGGTCATCGAGCGTCACGGCGTGCCCCTGGCCCTGTACAGCGACAGGCATAGCATCTTCCAGCGCTCCCCCAAGGAGCCCGAGAGCCTCGCCGAGCAGCTCCGTGGCAGGCGCGACCCCACGCAGTTCGGCAGGGCCCTCAGCGAGTTGGACATCGGTCTGGTGTTGGCCCACACACCACAGGCGAAGGGGCGAATAGAGCGGATATGGGGCACCTTCCAAGACCGGCTGGTCTCTGAGATGCGTCTCGCTGGAGCCTCAACGATAGAGCAGGCCAACCAGGTGCTCTGCGAGTTCCTGCCACGCTTCAACTCTCGGTTCGGTGTGCCCGCCAGACAGCCGGGTTCGGCATATCGCCGCCCGCCACCCGGCGACCGCCTCGATGCCGTGCTCTGCTTCAAGTATGTCCGCACCGTGGCAAACGACAACACCGTGCTCTTCAACGGCTCCACCATGCAGATTATGCCTGACGGCCACAGGGCCAGCTACGCTCGCGCCGAAGTCGAGGTCCAAGAACGGCTCGACGGTAGCATCGTGGTCGCCTACCAGGGCAGGACCCTGGCAGCGGAGCCAGCACCCCCGGAACCCGTGACCCTCAGGGCGCGCGGCGGCAGGCGCTCCAACGGCCTTTCGCATGCTGACGTGCCAGCCAGCGGCTCTAACGGCGCACATACACGCCCTGTAGGCGCTGAGCGACGGAACGGAGCAAAGGGCCTACAGGACGTCGAACCCCGCCCCGCAACCAAGACCAGGGCTGGCAACCCAAGGAGGCCAGCCCCCGACCATCCCTGGAGGAGGCGTATACTGACATAATCATTGAACAGTTACACTGACATTTTCACTGGACAACGACAGTCCGAATCATGTTGAAGTAGCTGGCTAGTCCGGAGCGGTGGCCGGAATGGTCCGGCCCGCGCGCACGGTCAGCGCGGGCTCCCAGCAGCCGCCCGGGCGCTCGCTCCCCGCAACGTCGGCGAGCGGGGGCGCGTCCGGGGTTCCAGCGTATCACGGCAAGATCGGCGCCGGAGCCCGGCGCCAGCGTGCCCGCTTCTCCTTCGAGCCCGAGCGTCCGCGCCGGTCGGAGGCTTGCGCGCTCGAATGCGTCTTCGGCCTCCATGCCGGCGGCCATCAGCTTCGAGATGGTGCGCGGCATGTCGTGGCGGGGCGAGGAGTGGGCGTGGCGGACGTAGAAGTCGGTCGATATGGAGTCTGGCAGGAAGCCCTCCCGTACGGCCGTCTCGGCGACCCCGAAGTCGAAGGACATCATGCCGTGGCCTATGTCGAACTCGACTCCGCGCTCCCTGGCCTCCCATGCGGCATCGACCACGCGGCCCTCGGGCGCGAGGCCGCCTGGCCCTGCGTGGAAGCTGTAGGTCACCACGTCGCCGGGCCTGAGGAGGGCCAACTGCTCGTCGACCGGCCAGTCGAACGGGTCCCAGCGCAGCCCGTAGAGCAGGGGCTTGCCGGCGCGCTCCGCCATCTCCAGGACCTTGCCCATGATCAGGCGTGGGTAGTGGTCGGCGGTGGCGGTGGACGCCAAGTTGGCGGCTATGCCCCAGATGAGTTCTGGATCGCCCTCTATGGCCCTGATGCACGCGTCGACGTCCAGGTCATCCAGGTTGCGGAAGACGGCTCCCTGCTCCCGCTCGCCGCCGGCCGAGGCGTTGAGCGCCATGCGGATGCGTATGGACGCCGGAGCGATCACATCTTCCTTGTATTCGGCCCAGTTGCCCGCGCCCGCGTCGCCCTGGGACATGATCGTCGTAGTGCCTCTCGGGAGCATGAGGGCGTCCGGGTTGATCCCGTACTTCCAGTCCGGCGGCGCCGGGTGGGCGTGCAGGTCGACGAATCCCGGCAGCAGCACGCAGTCGGGGAACTCCAGCGTCCTGTCGGCGCTGCCGGCGACGTCCGGCCCAGAGGCCGCTATGCGGTCGCCTCTGATCGCCACCGCTCCGGGGCCGTCCAACCCCGTATCGGCGCAGAAGACCCGCCCCGCGCGTATCAGCAGGTCATAGTCGCTCATGGGACGCACCTCCCGGCCGGCGCAATCTCGATACGGTGCGATGCAGGTTATCATGCAGCGGGAGGATGCTTCCATACAAGGCGGCAGGGGGATGCACGGGGTTTGGGAACCACAATACTCTTGTAGCCCAAGCGCCAACCAACATATAATGGATTGACTCATGAACCTACCTAGATCGCGGGAGGGTTGGTATCTATTAGTCTTCCTTGCGCTATCCCTAACCGGCCTAGGGCTATTGGCGGGGCGCGAGATTGGAGATGGCGAAGGGTGGCTTGACACAACCCTCGACATCGTACAAGGAATGGAGGCGGTCGTTGTCGTAGGAGCGATGGCTACCTACGCGATTATGGAGGGAATATCCATGCTGGCGGAACGGTATCAGCAGCGGCGCTTTAACGAGGGGAAGGCCGAGGGGAAAGTCGAAGAGCGTAAGGCTATCATCAGGGCGCTCAATGCGAATCCCAGCAAGACCTATACGTCGGAAGAGGTGCGCCGCCTGATCGAGGAACGCAGAGACAGCTAGGGCGCGGCCGCAGGTTGCGTAGTAGTGAGGTGTTCTAGGACTGCCTTGAGGGAGAGAGGTTGACCGCAGCAAGGACCGCGCTCGTCACCGGCGGCGCCGGCGGTATAGGCAGGGCCATTGCCCGCGCCCTGTCTGGCGCAGGCGTGCGCGTCATCGTCAGCGACGTGAGCGCCGGCGGGCGCGAGGCCGCCGAGGAGATCGGCGGCCACTTCCTCCAAGCCGATCTCTCCAGCATGGACGAGGCCGCCGCACTGGGCGAGCGCGCCGTCGAGCTCTGCGGTGGAGTGGACATCCTGGTCAACAACGCCGGCTTCCAGAAGATGGCCGCCGTCGAGGAGTACGACGACCGCACGTGGGCGCGCTTCCTACAGGTCATGCTGGTCGCGCCCTTCCAGCTCACCAAGCGGCTGCTGCCGGGCATGAAGGAGCGCGGGTGGGGCCGCATCATCAACATATCGTCCATACACGGCCTCGTCGCAAGCCCATACAAGTCCGCCTACATCTCCGCCAAGCACGGCCTCATAGGGCTCACCAAGACGGTCGCGCTGGAGGCCGGCGTCCACGGGGTGACGGTGAACGCCATCTGCCCTGGCTTCGTGCGCACCCCGCTGGTCGAGGGGCAGATCGCCGACCAGGCGGCAGCCAACGGCATCGGCGTGGAAGAGGTGGTGGAGAAGATCATGCTGGAGCCCGCCGCGATCAAGCGGCTCATCGAGCCCGAGGAGGTCGCCCGGCTGGCCCTATTCCTCGCCTCCGACGACGCCCGCTCCGTGACCGGCTCCGCATACTCGATAGACGCGGGGTGGACCGCCCGATAGGATGACGGCCGCCGCGCGGGGGAGCGTTTCGTGGAGCTGAGAATCTACGCCAAGAACATAAACGTCGACGACCGCACCGAGGCCTACGTCCGCAAGAAGTTCGACCGCCTCAAGCGCCACCTCAGCGCCATCACCGACGCCAAGCTAGAGGTCTCCCGCACCTCCTCCCGCTCGCAGGACGACCGCGTGGTCGCCCAGATGACCCTGGCCGTCAAGGGCAACGTGCTGCGCGCGCAGGAGCGCGGGGCCAACGTCTTCGCCGCCGTCGACTCGGTGGCCGACGTCCTCGACAGGCAGATCGGGCGCTTCAAGACGCGCGTCTACAGGTCCGAGCAGTCCAGGCGCGCCGCGCGCGCAGCCTCAGCCAGGGGCAGGGAGCCCGGCCCGCCTCCGATCGAAGACGACGCCGAGGGCGAGGCGGAGTCCAGGGTCGTACGCGCCAAGCGCTTCCGCATGAACCCCATGTCCGTGGCCGACGCCATCGACCAGATGGACATGCTGAGCCACCAGTTCTTCCTCTTCTACAACGCCGAGACCGACGAGTACAACGTCGTCTACCAGAGGAGGGACGGCGACTACGGCGTCATCGAGCCCGAGCTCGTCTGACTCTCAGGCGAGAACCGGGACCGAGCCGGCGCTGGAAGCCGTGAAGCGCGCCGGCTCGGTATCGTAGAGCTACTCCTCCGGCCAGCCGTCGGGTATCTCCTTGGCGTCCAGCGCGGTCTGGACCGCCGCGGCCGCGTCGGTCGTGACCCACCCCTTCCAGAGGTCGGCCCTGCTGTTCAGCCACCAGAGCGCCGCGTCGTTCGCGCTCGCGCCCTCGTTCTCGTTCAGCCAGGCGGCGACCTCTTTGTAGACGCCGATGTTGAAGTCCCACTTCCGCAGCATGGCGACGACGTCGGGCGCCCTGACAGGCATCTCAGGATGCACCGCGATCAGGATCGTCGCGTCCTCGTACGCGCAGGCCTTCGTGGTGAACCAGCACTCGTCGCTGTACGCCGGCTCTTCGAGCCGCACCAGGTCGAGGATCAGCGCCGGGTCGTTCGTGCCCCACTGGTAGCCAAGCCAGGGCTCTTCCTTCTCGTAGGCGCCGTACAGGTCGGCGTTGCCCGCCGCTCCATCCCCCGGGTTGACGACGTGGACGTGGTCGGCCAGCCCGTAGCCCTCGATCTGCGCGGCGTTCACCACCTCGCACGCCCAGCCGATCACGCACGACACCAGCCTCGCCTTGCCGCCCGTCTCCGCGGTGGCGAACAGGGCCTTGTACTGGTCGTCCTTCAGGTCCTCGACGCTGTCGAGGTCCGGGTACTGCTCCTGCAGGTAGGCCGGGATCACGAAAGACGACTGCCAGTCCTTGCCCAGGCTCTCGCCCACGGAGATCACTTCCCCGGCTGCCTGCGCTTCCATCCAGGCTTCGTCCTGGTTGGGCAGCCATATCTCCATGGTCACGTGGGTGTCACCCTTCCGCAGGCCGTTGAAGAGCGGCAGAGTGGCCCCGAGCACCACGTCGGTGGGATAGCCGTAGCCCTTCTCCACGATGTACTGGGCTATGCGGTCCTGTATCTGGGCGCTGCTCCAGTTCAAGTCGCTGAAGATGATGACCTCTTTCGGCGGTTCGGGAGGCGCAACCTCGACGATCTTCTCCACCTCCACGATCTTCTCGACGACCTCGGGTTCGGACGTGCACGCTAGGGTGACGGCCATGATAGCCGTCACTGCCGCCAGAATGAAAATCCACTTGGATAGCATAACGAATCCTCCTGTTACTCAGGTTCCCCTAAGAGTACCACGATTGATACTGGGCGGGGCCTGTTTCTCGACGGTTTAACCCGCGCTTCTCATCGACTCCTGCCGGCTGCGGGCCACCGACTGGGTGAGGCGGTCTATTATGATCGCGAGGAAGACGATGGCGAGCCCGGCGATTGCCCCATTGCCCGGCTGGTTCTTCTGCAACGCCCTCAGCACGTTGTCGCCAAGGCCGCCGGCGGCCACCATGCTGGCGATGGTGACCATCGCCAGGGCCATCATCGTCGTCTGGTTGATCCCCGCCATGATCGTGGGCAAGGCCATCGGTATCTGGACCTTGGTCAGTATCTGCCACGGCGACGCCCCGAACGCGCGGGCCGCCTCGACGGTCTCGGCGGACACCTGGCGGATGCCCAGGTTGGTCAGGCGGATTACCGGCGGGACAGCGTATATGATGGTGGCGAAGATGCCGGCCGGCTTACCCAATCCGAAGAACAGGATGCCGGGAAGCAGGTAGACGAAGCTCGGCATCGTCTGCATCCCGTCCAGGATGGGGCGCATCACGTTGTCCGCCATCCGGCTGCGCGCGCCAATGACGCCCAGCGGAAGGCCGATCGACATCGAGACGGCCACGGCCACCACCATTAGAGCCACGGTGTCTATCATGTTCTCCCATAGGTCCATGAACCCCACGAAGAGCAGCGCGAAGGACGTGAAGGCGAGCAGGCTCCATCTACCCACCGCGAAGGAGAGCAGCGCGAGGCCGATCACGACGGCCGGCCAGGGGAGCCACTTCAACGCCCTCTCGATGTTGACGATCGCGTAGGTGACGCCCGTGCTCAGCCCGTCGAACAGCCATGCCCCCTCCCGCGTCATCCAGTCCACCGCGTCGTCTATGGCCCGGCCCGTGACGTCCCGCACCGACCTGTCCAGCGTTATGGAGCCGTCGCTGGAGGTCTCGGTGGACACCGTGGTCGGGTAGCTCATCCCAGGCTCCCAGACCAAGAGGCATGCCGCCACCACGACCGCGACCGCGATCAGCCCGCCCGCCCAGCGGTAGACCTGCGAGGCGGACGCGCGCCGCGCCCAGCTCTCGACCCCGCCCCGGCCGTCGTCGGTTTGGGCCATGCCGGACTCCTAGCCTTCCTCGGAGATGCCCATGAGCAGCGCGCTCACGGGGATCTCCCCCAGCAGGCTGCCCTGCTTGCCGACCACGGCGATCGGATACTCCGACTCCGCCGCCTTCGGGATTATCGACTCAATGCTGTCGTCGGGGTCCGCCGTCACCGCCTCGACGACCTCGGCGCCTTCCAGCGTCTCCTTTCGCTGCGACACCAGCGCCCTGGCCTGCTCCTCCGTCAGGATCCCGCGCAGTGTGAAGTTCCGAGCTATCAGGAACACCTCGTCTATGCCGTGGTTCATCATGGCGTGCAGCGCGACGCGCGGCCCCTGCCTCTCGTACACTACAACGTCCGGCTCTCGCATGATCGCCCTCGCGGAGACCACCTTCGCCCGCGAAACGTCCCGCACGAACTCGGTCACGTAGTCGTCGGTCGGAAGCGTTACGATCTCCTCCGGCGAACCCTCCTGGATGATCTCCCCGTCCCTCATGATCGCGATCCTGTCGCCGATCTTGAGGGCCTCGTTCAGGTCGTGCGTGATGAAGACGATGGTCTTGTGTAGGTCCGACTGGAGGGTGACGAGCTCGTCCTGCATCTCCCTCCGTATCAGGGGGTCCAGCCCGCTGAACGGCTCGTCCATCAATATCACTTCGGAGTCCACCGCCAGCGCGCGCGCCAGCCCGACGCGCTGCTGCATCCCGCCGCTCATCTCGCTGGGGTAGTAGCTCTCCCAGCCGTCGAGCCCGACGGTCTCTACGGCCTTCGCCGCAGCCCTGTACCGCGTCTCCTTGTCGACGCCGCGCACCTCCAACCCGTACGCCACGTTGTCCAGCACCCGCCTGTGAGGCAGCAGCGCGTAATGCTGGAAGACCATGGCGACCTTGCTGCGCCGGAAGCGCATCAACTCGTCGGGATCGTAGGCGCAGATGTCCTCGCCGTCGAAGCGTATCTGCCCCCTGGTGGCCTCTATGAGCCGGATCAGGCAGCGCACCAGGGTCGACTTGCCGCTGCCCGACAGCCCCATGACCACGAATATCTGCCCCGGGGAGACCCCGAACGAGATGTCCCGAAGCCCCACCACGACGCCCAGCTCGCTCTGGATGTCGGCGCGGCTCAT
>CAXXVN010000004.1:0-12375 GCA_963664035.2 Dehalococcoidia bacterium
AGGGCGATGGATAGTGTCAGGGCCAGCATGGACACGCTGCGGGGCGTGGGCCTGGTGGACGGCGAGGCGGCGGAGCGGGCGATGGGGCGGATACGCACCGAGGTGTCGCTGGAGAAGGCCGTGTCGGGCGCGGGCGTCGTGATCGAGGCGGTCTTCGAGGACCTGGACCTCAAGCGCTCGGTGTTCGAGCAACTGGACGCGATCACGGGGGGCGCCGCAATCCTCGCAAGCAACACGTCGTCGTTCATGGCGAGCCAGCTAGCCCCGGCGACGGAGCACCCTGGGAAGGTGGTGGTGGCCAACTGGTGGAACCCACCGTACCTGCTGCCGCTCGTGGAGGTGGTGCCCGGCCCGGAGACGGCGGGCGAGACCGTGGACGCGCTCTGCGCCGTGCTGACGGCGGTCGGCAAGAGCCCCGTCGTGCTCCGCAAGGAGTCGCTGGGGTTCATAGGCAACCGGATGCAGTTCGCGTTGCTGCGCGAGGCCGTGTCCATCGTGGAGCAGGGCATAGCCAGCGCCGAGGACGTCGACACCGTGGTCAAGACGAGCTTCGGGAGGCGCCTGTCCGTCGCCGGCCCGCTGGAGGTGTTCGACATCGCCGGGTGGGACACGATCACGGCGATAGTCGACCAGCTATTCCCGGAGATAGAGCGCTCCCCGGAGACGCCGGACATCCTGCGCGGGATGGTCGAGCGCGGCGACCTGGGCCTCAAGTCGGGCAGGGGGTTCTACTCCTGGACCGAGGAGTCGGCGGCGTCCGTGCGGGGCCGCGTCGCGCAGGCGCTCGCCACCCTGGAGGGCCTTTCCCGAGACGACGGGTAGGCGTCATGGTCACGGTAACCGACACCGCCATAGAGGAACTCGCGAGGTCGCCAGCGTGACGCGCATGGGGCCGAACCAGTACCTGAGGCTGGCGACGCCCCCGATGTGGCAGGGCCCCGGCGACTTCGGCATAGTGACCGACGGCGAGCGCGCCAACGACCACGTCGTCGAGCACGATGGCAGCCCGCTGCTGCTCATCGACGAGGCGCTCGCCGAGCAGCTATCCAAGTCCGTCTTCGACTTCAAGGAGTCCCCGCAGGGCAAGGGCTTCACCCTCGACGTCTACTGAGGACATAGACCCTCCGTCATCCCAACTGTCATTCGCCATCCCCGACTGCCATTCGCCATCCCCAACCGTCATTCGCCATCCCCGACTGCCATTCGCCATCCCCAACCGTCATTCGCCATCCCCAACCGTCATTCGCCATCCCCAACCTGTCATTCGCCATCCCCAACCTGTCATTCGCCAATCCCCCCCCTGTCATTTCGAGCGCAGCGAGAAATCTAAGGACCTTGCCCTGAGGCAAACCACCTTAGATTCTTCACTCCGCTCCGCTGCGTTCAGATGACAGGACTGGGGTCGCCCCCGTCACGCGTCGTCGGCTATGCGGATGTGAAGCTCGTCCAACTGCTCCCGCTCCACCTCGCCCGGCGCGCCGAAGAGCGGGTCGATGGCGTTCTGCGTCTTGGGGAAGGCTATCGTGTCGCGGATGTTGTGGTTCCCGGTCAGCACCATGAGCAGCCGGTCGATGCCCGGCGCGATGCCGCCGTGCGGGGGCGCGCCGTACTCGAACGCGGTCAGCAGCTGGCCGAACCGCTCCTGTACCTGGTCGGGCGTGTACCCCAGCACCTTCAGGATGCGCTCCTGCAACTCGCGGCGGTGTACGCGGATGCTGCCGCTGGCGAGCTCGTAGCCGTTGCAGATAAGGTCGTAGATCTGCGCGACCACCCTGCCGGGGTCGCTCTCGACCAGGTCGAGGTGCTCCGGCCTTGGCATCGAGAACGCGTGGTGCATGGCGTCCCAGCGGCCCTCGTCCTCGTTCCACTCGAACAGCGGGAAGTCGGTGACGAATGCGAATGCGAATAGGTCCGGGTCGGGCAGCTCCAGGCGCTGGCCCATCTCGTTGCGCAGGGCGCTGAGGGCGACGTTGGTCGGCTTGGGCGGCCCGGCTATGATGAGGATGAGGTCGCCCCGGCTCGCGCCCGTCAGCCGCGCGATCTCCTTTATGGTGTCCAGCCCCAGGAAGCGCGTCACCGGCGAGCGAACGTCGTCCTCGCTGAGGCCGTCCAGGGAGCCGCCCTCTCCCAGCAGGGCGATGGGCACCAGCCCGGCGGCGCCCCTGCTCTTGACGAAGTCGACCAGCCCGTCGATCTGCCCCCTGCCGTAGCCGGCGCACCCGGGCGCGGCGAAGCCCTTGACGATGCCGCCGGCGTCCAGGACGGAGCGGAAGACGCGGAACTCGGTCCTGCCCGCCGTCTCCGAGAGGTCGGCCATCTTGAGCCCGAAGCGCAGGTCCGGCTTGTCGGTGGCGTAGTCGGCCATCGATTCGGCGTAGGTGAGCCTGGGGAAGGGCGTCAGCAGCCGCTTTTCGGGGCAGACCGCCTTCACCAGCGCGGTGTAGAGCTCCTCTATCAGGTCGAGCACGTCGTCCTGCTCGACGAAGCTCATCTCCAGGTCCAGCTGCGTGTGCTCCGGCTGCCGGTCCGCCCGCGGGTCTTCGTCGCGGAAGCAGCGCGCTATCTGGAAGTACTTGTCCACGCCGCCCGCCATCAGTAGCTGCTTGAGCTGCTGCGGCGACTGCGGCAGCGCGTAGAACTTGCCGGGGTAGAGGCGGCTGGGCACGACGTAGTCCCTGGCGCCCTCCGGGGTGCTCTTGATCAGGATGGGCGTCTCCACCTCCAGGAAGCCGCGCTCGTCCAGGAAGTCGCGTATGAACTTGACGACCCTGTGCCGCAGTACCAGCATGTCGCGCATCGGCGCGCGGCGCAGGTCGACGTACCGGTGCTTGAGGCGCAGCAGCTCGTCCACCTCGGCGTCGCCGCCGACCTCGAACGGGGGCGTCAGCGACTCGTTGAGCACCTCCACGCTCTCGGCGGCCACCTCGACCGCGCCGGTGGCGAGCTTCGGGTTCTCCGCCCCCTCGGGGCGCGCCCGCACCAGGCCGCCCACCTGCACGACCCACTCGCTGCGCAGCCGCTCGGCTACGGCGTGCTGCTCGGGGGCCGTCTCCGGGTTGAAGACGACCTGGACGAGCCCCTCCCGGTCGCGCAGGTCTATGAAGACCAGGTTGCCGTGGTCGCGCCGCCGGTCCACCCAGCCCGCCAGCTTCACGCGCCTCCCGACGTGGCTCTCCCTGATCTCCCCGCAGCTAATCGTCCTCAGCAACGCGCTCTCCTTCCCGCGAACCTACCGCTCCGGCGCGGCGGTCGTAGACCGTGACGCCCTCCGACAGGGCCTGCTTCAAGAGCATGTGCCCTTCGCGGGTCATCTTCTCCATCTCTTCCTCGGTGTACGCGAATACGTCCACGCCGACCGGGATGCCCTCCGGCTTGTACTCGACGGACCTGTCCAGGAACGGGACGCTGCTCTCCGAGAGCGCCACCAGCAGGTCGACGTCGCTCCCCGGCACGGCGTCGCCGCGCGCCATGGAGCCGAACATCACCACCCGCTCGATCTCGCCGCGCTCGCGGGCCAGCGCGTCCACGGCGGCCCGCGTCTTCTCGATTACCGCCTCCCTGTCAAGGTAGATGACCGTGACAGAACCTGTCGATCTCTCCAGCATGCGCTATGGCCCTCTCCGAGTCCTTCCCCGAGTAGTACTGGAACGGCGCGCCCGAAGGGTAGGCGTCCGGGTACCTCGCCGGCGCGTAGTGCCTGTCCAGCTCCCTGGCGGCCTCCAGCAGCCCCGACGCCTCCGGCAGCGACCTGGCAAGCTCCGACACCATGTCGGCGAGGGAATGGCCGCGCACCACCCGCGCGCCGAGCCACTGGAAGAGCGCCTTGAGCGCCTTCCCGGAAGCCTGGTGCGCCGCGAAGCACGCCCATTCGTGGGACCCGCCCTCCGCCGCGCGCCGCGCGTGCTCCAGGTCCCGCCCAGCCTGCGCCATCCAGTCCGAGTGTCTGCTTGCCATGCCTCCGTGGTCCGCCGCTCCATGTCTGCCGGACACACATGATACCACCGGCCAGCGCGGGCTGTAGGCCACGGCGCGCGGCGCGCCCTCAAGGTCCAGGGCAATCGCATCTAAATGGAGTATTAGAAAAGTTATAGAATGGGGTCATCTCATATGGAGGGTGACCCATGTCGCACAGAGACCCCGCGTCCCTGACCGAGCACTTTGGCAGCTTGGTCGATCCGCGTGTAGACCGCACCAAACGCCACAATCTACTGGACATCGTCACCATTGCGCTCTGCGGTGTCATAGCAGGTGCGGACAGTTGGGTGGACGTGGAGGCGTTCGGCAGGCGCAAGGCGGAATGGCTGTGCGAGATGCTGGACCTGCCTAACGGCATTCCATCCCACGACACCTTTGGCAGGGTCTTCGCCAAGCTGGATGCTCAGCAGTTCGAGCGCTGCTTCACCGAGTGGGTGTTGGCTGTGCGAGAGGTTCTGCAAGGTGACGTCGTAGCCATAGACGGCAAGAGGGTGCGTCGTTCGCACGACCGGTATATAGGGAAGGATGCGATCCACATGGTCAGCGCCTGGGCCTCTGCGAGCGGCGTAGCACTCGGGCAGACCAAAGTGGACGGGCGCTCCAACGAGATCACGGCCATACCGCGACTGCTCGAAATGCTCCAGGTCGAAGGGTGCATCGTGACTATCGACGCCATGGGCTGCCAGAAGGAGGTCGCATCGAAGATCCTGGAGGAGAGAGCCGACTACGTGCTGGCGGTCAAGAGGAACCAGGGGCGCCTGCACGAGGATGTGCATGACATCTTCGACCTTGCCCGCAAGTCCGGCTTCGACAGTCTCGACCACGATTACCACGAGACGATGAATGCGGGCCACGGACGAATCGAGACTCGTCGATGCTGGGCCGTGTCCGACCCGGACCACATCAGATACGTGGATGATGGGGGGCAGTGGCCGGGGTTGACGACACTGGTGATGGTGGAAGGCGAGCGACTCGTCGGTGGCAAGACGACGGTGGAGTCACGCTACTACATATCGAGCCTGCCGAATGATGCGAGTAGATTGCTCAATGCGGTGCGGAGCCACTGGGGCATAGAGAACGGACTGCACTGGTCGCTGGACGTGACGTTCAACGAGGACGCCAGCCGTGTGCGCAGCGGCAACGGGGCGGAGAACTTCTCCGTGCTGCGGCGCATGGCGCTGAATCTGCTCAAGGCCGAGAAGACAACCAAGCGAAGTATCGCCGGCAAGCGAAAAGATGCCGCTTGGGACAAGGACTACCTATTCAAGGTCCTTGCACAATAAGATGCGATTGCCCTGCCTCAAGGTCGGGTTGTCACCTGGCGGCTCGCGCTGTATCGTATATTGACAGCACTACCGCCGTCGCCGTAGGTTGTCAGTGAACGGGTCGGGCCGCGAATCAATCTGGAGTGTTCCCAGAGAGGCGAAGCTGGTCTATGTGACCTCGTTCTCGGTCATGTTCGCATGCGGCCTCGCGGCGCTGGTTTATCGGAGTATCGGGCAGGCAGACGGCTGGCTGGACAAAGGTAGTAGAGGGCTGGAACGACGCCGGGCCGCTTGCTATCGTTTCGGCGGCCGTGTCGATGATTCTGGCTGAAGGATTGGTGGGTGTCATGGTACTTTCACAGGGTCTGAGGGATAGGCTGGAGAGAGCGCGGGAAGCGCGCCGCGAAGAGGGACGCCAAGAGGGACGCCAGGAAGAATGGCAGCAGACGTTGGAGATGGTGCGCGAGGTGAGGGAGCAATTCCCGGACGATCCCGCAATGGAAGAGTTCGAACGCCGCCTACGGGAACGTGACAATGGCACTGGATGAAGCGGCTTTCTATACGATGCTGGTCGGCGGGGTCGTGCTGACGTTTGGAGTTGCCCTAAATAGTTACAGGATGGCGCGCCGGCAAATTGGCAACGCCGTGGTTGGGACCGGCGTGGTCGTCTGGGTGTTAGGGGCCTTCACCCTAATCTACCTCGGGATAGCGAACTAGGCGGCAAGGGCGGCGCCTTCTCGGACGAGGACATGGCTTCGATGTCTTTCTCCGCGATAGAGAAGGACTTCCAGGCGAAGGTGTCGGAGAAGGTCCGCCTCGCAGCGGAGGGGCTGGACCGCTACAGGGTGCTAACGCCGTTCCGGTTCGATGACGGCGACCACCTGGCGATTGTGCTGAAGCGGGACGGGGAAGGGTGGGTGCTGTCCGACGAAGCGCACACCTACATGCACCTGACATACGACATGGATGAGCGTGACCTGCACCGCGGTACGCGCCAGACGATCATCTCGAACGCCTTGTCGGTCTTCGAGGTCGAGGACAGGGAGGGAGAATTGGTGCTTGGCGTGCCGGGCGAACGGTACGGCGATGCGCTGTACTCATTCGTGCAGGCCCTGCTCAAGATAAGCGACGTGTCGTACCTGTCACGCGAACAGGTACGCTCCACGTTCATGGACGACTTTCGGTCTCTTTTGACACAGACGGTGCCCGACGAGCGCCGGGAGTTCGAATGGCATGACCCTCTCCGCGACCCGCAGGGAATCTACGAGGTGGACTGCCGGATCAACGGGATGGCGCGGCCTCTCCTCATCCACGCCCTGCCCAACGACGGCAGGACTCGCGACGCGACGATTACGCTGCAGCGATTCGAGAAGTGGGACATGCCCTTCCGTTCGCTGGCGATCTTCGAGGACCAGGAGTCTATCAACCGCAAGGTGCTGGCGCGCTTCAGCGACGTGTGCGAGAAGCAGTACTCGAATCTTGCCGGGAACCGGGATCGGATTGAGCGGTATATCGACGAGATTATGGCGGATGGGATGATGGGATAGCGGCGGCGGTGATCACCACTCGAATAAACGGCCCCTAATCCCCTTCCATCATCCCAATCACGCCCATCACACGAATCACAGTTCAGACAGACGCATCCATTTCATCCCTTGGTGCGCCGAGCCGCAACCGGCAACACCCCTATCCGTCTTTCCCGAGAAGCATGTCCCGTACTCCGATACGGGAGCGGGAATCCAGTCCCAGGCCGCTTGATAGGCATTGGGCATCAGATAACCAGCTTCGCGCCCTCTGGCCGTGCCTTGCCGCCGTGGACGGATGGCTCGGCGCACCACTTGGCGGACAGGCGGCGGACGGCGGCGTAGGTGTCCTCGTCGAAGCCGAGGAGGTCGCATATGACGCGGCGGTCCAGGAGGGCGCGGTTGGGGTCGGCGTCCGCGAGGTAGGCGGGCTTCAGTTCCTTGTCCCGGAACTCGTTGAAGATGTCCTCAGCCGTGCGGAGTTGTTCGTCCGTGAGGGCGCGGAAGTCCAGCACCGGGAGAGAATTGGACGACCGTATGGTTTTCCGCCCCCGCCCGTCCTGCTGCCTATTGGCGTGCCACCAGAACAGCATGAGTCCCAATGTGGAATTGGACCACAGGACGAATGAACTGTCGAACCGGCTATCAGCGAAAGCTACGTTAGGCCAGGCAACACCGCCTATACTCCTTTGCTCGGTGAATGCGGCTGCTAGAGGCTGAGAAGTGAACCTAAAGTCGCGATTTATGTGAGCCCGGCTAGCGGTCGTCCAAACCTTAGTGGCCCTCTCCTCCATTCCCTTTTTCACAAGCAATTGGGAGTCTGGCTGGCAGACCATTCGCGTTTCCTTCTTAGCGTTGTGATTCCACAAGGCTGGGTAGGTTGCTGTCGGGCTAGGCGGAGCCTTACTGAACGGCCCCTTGTGCGCAGCACTGATGAACAATTGCGAATCCAGCCCACGTCGACCTACTTTGCTCAGTGGGGCTACTGGGAGGTTACGCGCTTGAGGTTCGCCAGGTAGCCAGATTTTGCCACTGGATAGGGAGTGAGCTGTTTGAGCCACAGATACATCGAGTATCCGAGCCGCTGCCCATCCATTTTCGTGGCTGACGATAGGAGCGTCAAGCATCTCACCTGCAACGGCGTCGCCGCGGTATATGGGAAGGCCGCCATATGGCCCGTCCTCGAGACGCCGAGACGCAGCACTTGACGATACCACCTTGGAGACCCCTTGAGCGTCCACGAAGCTGCTTGGCTTGCGCCGCAATGATATGAATGTCCCTCTGTCGCCTGGTCTCTCATCTTGTGTCAACTTGCGGCCTATTATCAGGCACTCTCCCATATCGGTATCAGATGAGAAGGACATATCGAGGCCATTAGCTGCGATGCTTACAACTTCAACGTCAGTGTAGTGCTTGGCTATCAACTCCCTGAACTTAGCCCATGACGGCCCGTTGATTGCAGTAAATGGCAACACGAGGGCAACGACTCCACCCCGGACGCACCTTCTTATGAGCAAGCGCCATGAACGCAGAGCCTAGCCCGGCATGACCATGGTAGGAAGTGTCCTTCGCCAGCCGTTTCAGACGTTTCGCCATATCTTCTTGATCCTCATCGGTGGCGTTGAAGGCGGCGAAGGCGGCGTTTAGAACTCCTTCCTCAGAGTCCCTGTGCTTGGTATCGCTGGTAAAGGGCGGGTTCATGATCACCAAGTCATAGCCGGCGTCGGGTACCTCGGCGCGGATCTGGGTAGCGGTCTCCTCGCCTGCGCTGCCGGTGCGCTTGGCGGGGTCGCTGGTGTTGAAGAGGGTCAGAAAGTCGGAGGACTGGAGAAGCTCGAGGGAGCCGATCTCCACGCCGCCGTCCTTCATCCTGCCGTAGGGCATGGTGTAGAGGCGAGATTCTTTGAAGAGGACCGAGGGCTCGACGCCGGAGAGGGTGGAGCCGGTGATGTGGACTGCGGAGGGCATGACGTCGCAGCCGTAGAGCACGTCTTCCATCATCACCTTGTGGAGGGCGGCGGGGTCGCCGCCGGCGCGCTCGTGGCGGGCGGCTATCTGCTCGTAGACGGCAGAGAGGAGGGCGCCTGTGCCGCAGGCGAAGTCGCCGATGCGCAGCTTGCCGATGGCCTCCGCGCTGGACCAGTCCAGTCCCGCATTTCCTTCGGCAGGCTCAGGGCGTAGCTTGGCGACGGCCAGCCTTGCCAGCAGCGCGGCGGACGCGGGCAGGGTGTAGAAGGTGGCGAGGTACTTGCGGTCGGCGATGAGGCTCTGGAAGATGCGCCCGGTCAGGTCGTGGGCGTTGTCGACGCCCGTCGCGTTGACCGACTGGGCGGTCTCCCTCAGCCGCCGCAGGATGTTCGCCGCGTCGCCCGAGGGCAGTTGCCTCAGGATGTCCTTGGCGATGGCGAAGATCGCCCAGTAGTTGATCCTGAGTATGTCGTCCCAGGCGGCCAGCACCTCGCCCTGTGGGTTGGGTACGCCGTCGCCGCACACCTGCGCCAGGGGCTTGACCTCCGGGTGCATCCCCGCGATCTGCTCGTGGAAGACGAGGGCGTTGGCGATGATGGCGCACGCCATGCGTCGGGTCTGCGGCACGTTGGCCATGCCCAGCAGGCGGGCAATGGCCAGGGTGACGCCCGAGCGGGTCTGGTCCAGCTCGTCGAGGAGCTTCGCGGCGCCGTCGATGCCGTTCTGGAGGGTGGTGGTCGCCTCGTCTACGGCGCGCTGCGGCTCGGAGACCAGGCGGACCATGTCGGCGAGGTCCTCGACGGAGCCGTCGAGCCAGCCGGACTCGGGGAAGCGTTGCGCCTCCCCGGCGCCCTCGGTGAAGACGCAGTATTCGAGGCGTGCGGACGAGAGGGCGGCGCGCAGGTCGTGGGCGTCGCCGATGGCGTCGGGGTAGCGTAGGGCAATGGCGGCTTCGATGACGCGCCCGTTGGCGGCGACCTCCAGCCCGAGGCGTTCCCTGGCCTCCGGTTCGACGGTGCGCGCGGGCGCGTACTCGGCCTCCACCACGACGGGGGAGCGGCCCGGCGCGGTGACGATGATGTCGGGACGCAGGCCGGGTTGGCCGGAGATGGCCCGGGTGTTCTCGGAGCGCACCTGGCCGCGCGGCAGCATCTCCTGTAGCAGGCTGCCAAGGGCGTTGTTGGCGTTCGGCTCGGTCTGGCGCGGCATATCGGGATGGATTGTACCCGAATAGAACAGATGCTTCAAGAGCCCACCTTGCTCTTAATCCTGAAAAATCCCCAAAATCCCGCAATCCCCCTTCGTGCCCCTTCGTGCCCTTCGTGGATTCCCTCTCCCGAACCCCTGTGCTATACTCAACCCGAGCGCGAGCTTCAGCCGTCTCCCACCGGCCAGTCCATTCCAGGCCGATGGGACATGGCGCGGACCCGGCGGGCACAATGTCTAGGACTGACACCCCCGACGCCGGACGCGCGCCAGAGATGTGGCGCTGATTGTGACGCTGCCAGGGGGTCCGGCCCCGCGAAGACCGGACACCGCACCTTAACAACTGGATAAGTGGCGCCGCCCAACACCGCGCGGTGGGATGCCCCTGGCATTCCCGATGTCATTACCCTCGCTCCCATTCGGCCTTTGGGGTACGGTAGTAGCTGAACGGCGGGCATGTCTGCTACAGGCAGGCAACTGCCCGCCGGGGCCTTAGCAGCCTTCGCTCCCTCTCGAGAGACCGGACAGTGTTGAGTGTACAGGAGACAGGTAAGCTCCGCTGAGCGCATCCCGCTCTTTGTCGTAGTAGCTCTCACCGTGCGGCGGTCTGCTGAAATGCGGGCCTACACGTAAGGCGACCCACCCCCGGCAGTTCGACGGGTCCCGGGGGGCCATGGGTCCGAGCGGCGCACAAGCCCTTTACCCCCCTCCCCAGGGAGAGGGCTGGGGTGAGGGTATAGCCCGGGCCGCAAACGGTATAATGGCCGCAGCCTTTGACGCCAGCCGAGCCCGCGCGTGAACGATAGACAGCAACCGATACGAGAACACCTGGTCGAGCTTCGCCGGCGCATCACGTGGTCGGCGGTCTCCGTGCTGGCGTGCACGGGGATCGCCTTCGCGTTCCACAGGCAGATACTGATACTGCTGCTGCGCCCGGCGGACCGCTTCGTGGACACGCCCGCGGCGAAGCCGATATTCACCGAGCTGACCGAGTTCATCAGCATCGCCATGAAGGTCTCGCTGCTCGCGGGCCTCTTCCTGTCGCTGCCGTTCGTGCTCTACCAGATCGTCATGTTCGTGGCGCCGGGGCTGAGCGGGTCGGAGAGGCGGTACCTCTACGTGCTGCTGCCGGCGTCGCTGCTCTCGTTCCTGGCCGGGGCTGTCTTCGGCCATAGCGTGCTGTTCCCGCCCGCGATTAACTTCCTGCAAACCTTCGGCAGCGAGGTCGCCGACCCGTACATACGCATCGGGGCCTACACGAACCTGATGCTGACGCTGCTCTTCTGGATGGGCATCATCTTCGAGATGCCGATCCTGGCCTACTTCCTGTCGAAGATCGGGGTGCTCACCTCCAGCTTCCTCGCCAGGAACCGGCGGTACGCGGTGGTCGTGGCGTTCATCATGGGCGCGCTGATCACGCCGACCTTCGACCCGTTCAACCAGGCGCTGGTGGCGCTGCCGATCATAGTGATGTACGAGATAGGGATATGGCTCGCCAAGATCGGGGGCCGGGAGGAGCCCAAGCGCCACTCCTCGGTCTGGGGGCGGGTGTTACGCTGGAGCATCATGGCGCTCGTCATACTGCTCCTGATGGCCTACGGCTACATTGCCTACCTGATGGCGTCGGGCGTCACCAAGGCGGAGCGCAACCTGCCGGACAGGACCCCGACGGAGTACGGGCTATCCTACGAGGACGTGGAGTTCCCCTCCAGGGGCGGCGCCGTCGAGCTCAGGGGCTGGCTGATCGAAGCGGACGGCGGCGGCCCCGCCGTGATAGTCGTCCACGGCGTGAGCACGAACCGGGCCCCACGAGAACGGGCTCAGGATCGCTCGCTCTCTGTTCGACGCGGGCTTCACGGTGCTGCTATTCGACCTGCGGGCGCACGGCGAATCGGGAGGCGAACGGGTCTCCGGCGGCTTCTTCGAGAAGGAGGACGTGCTGGGCGCCTACGACTTCCTGCTCGAACACGGCGTGCCGCCCGGGCGCGTCGGGTTGCTCGGCTCCTCGATGGGCGGCGCGGCCGCCCTGCTGGGCGCGCCCGAGGAGCCTGGCGTCAGGGCGGTGGTCTCGGACAGCGCCTTCGCCGACGTGGAGGACCTGATCGCGAGCGAGACGGCGAGGGCGACCGTCTTTCCGAGGTGGATGGTGCCGGTCTTCATTCCAGGCATGAAGGCTGTGGCGCGCGTGGCGTACGGCATCGACATCGGCCGGATCGCGCCCGAGAAGGTGGTCGGCTCCCTGGGCTACCCGGTGCTGATCATCCACGGCGAGGCGGACACCCGCATCCCCGTAGAGCACGCCGTGAGGCTGCGCGAGGCCGCGTACGCCGGCAGCGAGCTATGGACGCTGCCCGGCGTCGAGCACGCCGACGTCTTCGAGACGCGCCCGGACGAGTACGCCGAGCGCGTATCGTCCTACTTCAAGGCCCAGCTTGGCT
>CAXXVN010000005.1:0-5886 GCA_963664035.2 Dehalococcoidia bacterium
GCCTCTCCAGGACCCTCGCCCGAGCACCCACCAGCGCCCCGCTCTGGACCATACGCTGATACGGCGTCGTCCCTCCGTCGTGCCGACGCACCACTCGGGAGCCCTCACGACTCTTCCCCATCAGCCGCCGCACCGGCTGGAAGAAGTTCACCTGGAGCCTCGCCAGCGAATAGACCTCGCGCATCTGGCTGAAGGCCGCTGACGTCGAGTACCGGCCATGTCCCGTCAACCGACGCACCACCGCGCCGTTCTTCTGCTCGACGTGCGCGCTGTCGTTCTTGCGGTACGGCCTGCTCCTGGTGAACGTGATCCCATTGTCCTGGCAGTAGGCGTACAGCCCGCGGTTGATGAACTCCGAGCCGTTGTCGCTGTCCAACCCCAACAGCGGCACCGGCAAACGCCTCTGTATCCTGCGTATCGCTGCCCCCACTCGCTCCTGGGTCTTGCCCCACACCACGTCCATATCCACCCACCCTGTCGCAATGTCCACTGCCGTCACCGTCCACAGGTAGAACCCCGCACTCGTCGCCCCACAGTGAGCCACCGTGTCCACCTCTACGAAGCCAGGGCGCGCATCGTCCCACTCCCTGAACGTGCGCACCGCGATGCGGTTCCGAAGAAGCGTCCCCGCCTTGGTCAGGCTCGTCACTTTCCTCCTCACAGGTACCTGTGAGGAGGAAAGCAGCCGCTCCAGCGTCGCCGCACTCGCGCGCCGCAGCTGAGCCTCCGTCGAAGCCTCCATCTCCAGCTCGCCGAACGCCGTCAGCCGCGACGCCAGCTCCCCCACGAACGGGTGCAGGCGCTTGGCTCCGATCCCGCCCGCAGCCTCGTGCACCAACCTGGCCGCGGCTGCCACATCCGGGCCGTACTCGATCGGCCGGCCCACACGACCTCCCTTACCCTCTCGCCTAGGGCCTGATAGCAGCCGCACCGCCGACTTCCTGTGATAGTCGGTCACCGCCACCACCTCGTCCAATATCCTCCCCTTCTCGGTCCTGTCGCCCCTGAGGTACCTCTCTCGCTGCCGCTCCACGTACTCTCGAATGCTCTCTCGATTCACGGTCACCTCCATCTCTTCGGTAACCGTAATTTTGAGGCACATTCTCCACTTCGGTAACCATATTTTTGAGGTCACAGTCAGGCTTGACGTCCACGAACGCACGTGCTAACATGCCTCCATGCACGCTAACACACATGCCGCGCAAGCGCCTGTCTGGCCGGTAGACAGGCCAAAGCCGACGCCCAGAACCCTGTCCCAATGTCGGCCCGAATCCGCCCCGATCACGGTTCGTTGGTAGCCCAAAGGCGTTCCGAAACCTCCCAAGAGACCCGAAGCCCAGATAGGAAACGGAACAAAATGGAACAGAATGGAACAACTTTTTAGCCCCGGCTCCCCCAGGTGAGTGTGAGGAGGCGCCTGCCTAATCCGAACAGTTGCCAGGTTGGCGGGTTGGGGGCCGGCAGGCCGGGTTGGGGCGCTCCGTGCTATGATGAGACCCGTCCCCCACCCGCCCAGCGATACAGGCACGATGCTAAGCAGCGTAACCGTCAGAGCGCCCGCTACCACCGCAAACCTCGGCCCCGGCTTCGACTGCCTCGGCATGGCGCTCGACATCTGGAACGTCGTCCGCGTCAGGGTCGGCCCGGCCGCGTTCGAGGTGCGCGGAGAGGGCGCCGGCGAGCTGGAGAGCGGTCCCGGCAACCTGGTGTACGAATCGTTCCGCATGGCCTTCGCCGAGGCTGGTCGCGCCGCCCCTGAGGTCGGCATCGTCTGCGACAACGGCATACCAGTGGCCAGGGGGCTCGGGAGCAGCTCGGCGGCGGTCGTGGCCGGCCTGGCCGCGGGCAACGAGCTGATGGGGAGGCCGATCGGCCGCGAGCGCCTCCTGCACCTGGCCTCGGACATGGAGGGCCACGCCGACAACGCCGCGGCGGCGCTGCTGGGCGGCTGCCGGGTCGTGGCGCGGGACGGCGGCAGGCTGGTCACGGGAGCGGTCGCGGCGCCCGACGGCCTCGAAGCGGTGCTCTTCATTCCAGACGCGCCCATGCCCACCGAAGAGGCGCGCGCCCTGCTGCCGGGCGTGGTGAGCGCCGAGGACGCCGTTTACAATATAGGGCGGGTGGGGCTGCTGGTGGCGGCCTTCTCGTCCGGCGACCTCTCCCACCTGGAGACCGCGACGCAGGACAGGCTGCACCAGCCATACCGGGACATGATATTTCCCGCCATGAAGAACATATTCCGCAGCGCCATGGACGCGGGGGCGCTGGGCGTCTTCCTGTCGGGGGCCGGCTCAACCGTGCTGGCGCTGACGCGGGGCCGGGAGGTCACGATAGGCTACGAGATGGCGGACGCGGCGGCGAAGTCGGGCGTCGAAGGCGTCGTGAAGGTGACCCGGCCGTCTCTCCAGGGCGTCCAGGTGCTGGACAGGGAGTGATACGCATGGCCCTCGTGGTGCAGAAGTACGGCGGCAGCTCGCTGGCGGACGCGGCGGCGGTGCTGCGGGTGGCCGGGCGCGTGGCCGAAGCGCGGCGCGGCGGCGTCGGCGTCGTTGCCGTCGTGTCGGCGATGGGAAATACCACCGACGACCTGATCGCGCTGGCCCGGCAGGTCTCGGAGGAGCCCGACCCCCGGGAGCTGGACGTGCTGCTCTCCACGGGCGAGCTCCAGAGCTGCGCGCTCGTCGCGTTGGCCCTGCGCGCTCTCGGCCACGACGCCGTCAGCCTCAACGGCGCCCAGGCAGGCATCCGCACAGACACCCGCTACGGCAACGCTAGGATCGCCGTCATAGAGCCGGAGCGAGTCACCCGCGAGCTGGCCCGCGGGCGCATCGTCATCGTCGCGGGCTTCCAGGGGAGCACGGAGGAGATGGACGTGACCACCCTAGGCAGGGGCGCGTCCGACCTCTCCGCCGTCGCGCTCGCGGCCAGGCTGGGGGCCGACCGGTGCGACGTCTACACGGACGTGGAGGGCATCTACACCGCCGACCCGAACCTGGTCCCGGAGGCGCGCAGGCTGGACGAGATAGGCTTCGAGGAGATGCTCGAGATGGCCAGCCACGGGGCCAAGATGAACCCCCCGGTCGATCGAGTTTGCTATGGTGTATAACGTTCCCATCAGGGTCGCGTCCAGCTTCGTCGACGGGCCCGGCACTCTGATTCACCAGGAAGCCAACATGGACACGAAAAAGTCGGAGAGATACGGGACAGGGTCAGGGGAATAGCCACCGAGACGGGCGTGGCGATGATAGGCGTCCAGGGCCTGAAGGACCGGCCCGGGATCGCGGCCCGCATATTCGGGCCGCTGGCAAGCTCGGACCTGAGCGTGGACGTGATAGTGCAGAACGCCGGGGCGGACGGCTTCACGAACATCGGGTTCACGGTCGCCAGTAAAGACCTGGCGCGGGCGAGGGAGATAACGGAGGACGCGGGACGCGAGCTAGGCGCGAGGGAAGTGGTAAGCAACGACCGGCTGGCCAAGGTCAGCATCGTCGGCACCGGGATGCAGGACGAGCCGGGATACGCGAGCAGGATGTTCATGGCGCTGGCCGACGACGCCGTCAACATCGAGATGGTGTCCACCTCCGAGATCCGGATAACGTGCGTCGTCGCCGAGGCGCAGCTAAGGGAGGCCGCCCGCGCCCTGCACGCCGCCTTCGAGCTGGACGAGCAGGAATAGAGGCCGCCACGCTGCGCCCCAACGCCGCACCGCGTCCACCCCGCCCCGCCGGAGCCGGCGGAGAGCCGCCCCTGCTGTCGGTCGTCATACCGGCGTTCAACGAGGAGCGGCGCATCGGCGCCACGCTGGACGCCCTGACCGGCTACCTGCAAGAGCAGCCCTTCGAGTGGAATATCCTGGTGGTGGACGACGGGAGCGTCGACGCCACCGCCCGGGTCGCCGCCGCCATGGCGGGCCCGGACAGCCGCGTCCGCGTGGAGTCCGCGCCCCACGCGGGCAAGGGCTGGGCGGTCAGGACGGGGATGCTCACGGCGAGGGGTCGGTTCAGGATGATGTTCGACGCCGACATGGCGATGCCCGTCACCCGGATCGGCGGCTTCCTGGCGCGGATGGAAGAGGGCTGGGACATCGTGATCGGATCGCGCGAGGCCGCAGGCGCGAGCAGGAGCGGCGAGTCCGCCGCAAGGCACGTCCGCGGCAGGGCCTTCAACCGCGTCGTCGGCCTGCTCGCCGTCTCCGGGTACCGGGACACGCAATGCGGCTTCAAGTGCTTCACGAGCGAGGCGGCGGACCGGCTGTTCAAGCTGCAACGCACCCGCGGCTTCGCCTTCGACGTCGAGCTGCTCTACCTTGCGCGGAGGCTGGACATGAAGGTGCTCGAAATGCCCATAGAGTGGCGCCACGACGGGGCCAGCACCGTGAGGCCGCTGGCCGACTCCCTGGAGATGCTGCGCGACGCCGCGCTGGTCAGGCTCCGGGACGCGCGCGGCCTCTACGGCCCTCGCGAGTGAAGGCGGGAATGGAGATGACGCAAGCACAGCGGCCCTCGACCCCCTCGGTGATCATCGTAATACCCACCTACAACGAGGCCGCCAATCTCGACGAGTTGACGCGCCGCATATTCGCGCTGGACGTACCGGACCTCAGGATCATCTTCGTCGACGACGGCTCGCCGGACGGCACGGGAGAGGCTGCCGAAAAGCTCTCCGGTCGGTACGGCGGCCGGGTGGAGGTGATCCAGCGCGGCGGCAAGCTCGGCCTCGGCACCGCATACGTCAGGGGATTCTCCCAGGCCCTGGACGATGGCGCCGAATACGTCCTGCAGATGGACGCCGACCTCTCCCACCCCCCGGAGGCGATACCCGCGATGCTCGGCAAGCTGGGCGCCGCCCAGGTCGTCGTCGGCTCCAGGTACGTGGAGGACGGCGGCGTCGACGAGTCCTGGAGCCTGTCCAGGCGCGCCCTTAGCTACTTCGGCAACCTGGGGATAAGGCTGATTACCGGGCTCCGCGTGCGAGACGCCACGTCGGGGTTCAAGGCATTCGACGCCGGCGCGCTCCGGGCGCTCGACCTTGCCGCCTTCAGGTGTACGGGGTTCGCCTTCCAGGCGGAGATGGCCCACGCCTGCCAGCGCAACGCCTACACGGTCGCCGAGCACCCCATCATCTTCGTGGACCGCGCCAAGGGCCGGTCCAAGATGTCCCTGGCGATAGTGGTCGAGGCATTCTGGAAGCTGCTGCCCCTGCGCTGGAGCCCGCCTGCCTGACTGGCGAGGCAGGCAGGCGCTAGATTCCCCACAACGAACCCCGCTTACGGCTTGCGCGTCCTCGTTCCGTAGTCTTAGAATCGCCGCCGATTCAAGCGTTCGTACAATGACTATGCTCCGTACTGACCAGCGTCCCAGGTACAAGGAAGAGAGGGCAAAGCGGGCCGTCGCCCTGGCGATGGAGAGCCGCTGGGCCGAGGCGGCCGCCGCCAACATGGCGCTCGTCGCCGACTTCCCCGACGACCTGGAGTCCTACAACAGGCTGGGCAAGGCGCTGATGGAGCTGGGGCGCGTCGGCGAGGCGAAGCAGGCATTCAGGCACGCCCTCGAGATCTCGCCGCACAGCCTCATAGCCATCAAGAACCTCGACAGGCTGGAGCAGCTAGGCGACGAGGGCGTCAGGATCTCCATCAGGAAGAGCACGTCGCCCCACGCCTTCATAGAAGAGAGCGGCAAGGCCGGGTCGACCTCCCTCGTGGGCCTCGCGCCGTCCAGACTGCTGCTCAAGATGGCGCCAGGGCACCCGGTACGCCTGAGGGCTAGGGGCGGCGCCCTGGAGGTCGAGGACTCCCTCGGCGAGTACCTCGGACGCGTGGAGCCAAGGCTGGCGTCCAGGCTGTCGCGCTTGGTGACGGGTGGGAGCCGCTACGAGGCCGCAGTGACG
>CAXXVN010000006.1:0-9967 GCA_963664035.2 Dehalococcoidia bacterium
ACCGACCTCGCCGCGCTCGCCGAGTACATGCGCGCCAGGAGCATCCCCGGCTGAGGGACCTGGACCGCATCGCCCTTCGGTCGTACCTGGCCTGGCTCGTCCAGCTTGGCTACGCCCGTTCCAGCGTGGTGCGAAAGCTCAGCGCGCTCAGGTCCTTCCTGCGGTGGCTCGCCAAGGAGGGACTCATAGACGGCGACCCGCTGCCCAGGCGGGCGTGATGAAGCGCGAGCGCAGGCTCCCGGACTTCCTATCCCAGCAGGACTCGGCCCGCCTCGTAGAGGCGCCGGACGCCTCCACGGCGGCGGGCCTGCGGGACAGGGCGATCCTCGAGGTCGCCTACGGCTCCGGCCTCAGGGTGAGCGAGGTCCACGGGTTGGACGTGGGCAGCGTGAACCTGCAGGCCGGCGAGCTGAGGGTCATCGGCAAGGGCTCGAAGGAGCGCGTCGTGCTCTTCGGCGATACTGCCAGGAGCGCGCTGTACGCCTACTTGGGAGAGGCCCGGCCCAAGCTGGCAAACCGCGCAAGCGGCAACGCCCTATTCCTGAACCGCTACGGCGGCAGGCTGACGCAGCGGAGCATCCAGGAGAAGGTACGCGCTACGCCGCCAGGGTGGGGCTGAGGTCGGGCGTACACACCCACACGCTGCGCCACTCGTTCGCCACGCACCTGCTGGAGGGCGGGGCGGACCTGCGCGTGGTCCAGGACCTGCTGGGCCACTCCAGCCCCGCCACGACGCAGATATACACGCACGTGACCCAGAGCCAGGCGAGGGACATCTACATGGCCGCCCACCCCAGGGCCTGAAGCCGGGGCCACTTCGGCGCGCCCCGGAGGAACGCCCGCCGGCGCGCCTACGCCTTCCGGCGGCTCGGCTTGCGCCAGAAGTAGATGTCCTGGCCGTTGCGCTTGACGACCAGCTCTTGCCGGTGTGCTTGGCCGCCGCGCCCAGACGCCTCCGCAAGGCTTGGGTGGTCTCCCCTTCCGAAGGGGTCAGCTTCCCCGCGTGAGTGCGTCCGATCTTGTCGATATAGCCTACGTACTCCGCGCGAACCGCGGCCTCCCTGCTTGCGACTTTCCGCTGCGGCACTTCGGTTGTGGGTACGATGTGGAATTTCGGCATGACTCCTCCAACCATCACGAATCTTCGGGAGTATAGCTTATCCTTACGGCGGCGCTAATGCAACATCATCCTGGCAAGCAGCTCAAGGAAGCGCTCTGAGCATGTCTGCGTCTCATCCGTCGCTAACTGCCTGCTATTGGTCAGGCTCCTTCTCATTCGTGCCTGAAAGCTACAGGGCGTGGTCGGCTAGCAGCGCTCGTACGGTGGGCACTAACTCGTTGGGGATATCCATCGCCGTGTGCGTGGAGTCTTCAAAGACGGCCTCATCTTCGGCAACCTCTTCGTTCTCGGTTAGCGAATCATAGTGCTTCAGGATGCGCTGAACGCGTTCTTCGTTCCATCCAGGCGGAAAATTGGGTCGTGTCATTCATCGTCCCTCCTCTCTGATTCGTCGCCGGAAGGCGGTAAGCGGTTTGCCCCGTAACTCGTACGCCGTGATAACGAAGACCTGGTCAGGCTCGCGGTCAGGCACATATATTATACGGAGATAGCGCCCTCCAATAGTCCGACCGACCGCAATGCGCGACCCTTCTCGACTTGGCCGGTCTTCTCCGGGTGACGCCAGAACCTCCTCGACTTCACTCTCCTCAACCCCATGAGAGTAGATGTGCGGGTAGCCCGTTTCTCGGTCAATATAGAATCTAAGGTGCATGGCTTAGGCCTTGGGACACCGGGTCACGCGAACGACGCCTACTACACGAGCACGCCGGGGACGTTCAGCCTTATCCGGCCCAGGCTGTGGCGGGTGGTGTAGTAGAGAGTCTTCCAGTCGCCGCCGCCCCAGGCGACGTTGGAGGGCGGCTCGTCGCCGGTCAGTATCCTGCCGAGAATCCTGCCCGACGGCTCGATGACGTAGATGCCTCCGGGCCCGGTGCAGTAGACGTTGCCCTCGACGTCCACCTTCATGCCATCCGGCGCGCCGGGGCCGCCGCCGTCGAGGACGGCCAGCACGCGGTCGGTCGCCAGCGCCAGTCTGCCGTGGGGCTCGACGTCGAACGCCCTGACGTGCCCCCTGCGCGAGTCGGCGACGTACAGCACGCTCTCGTCCGGGGAGAAGGCCAGCCCGTTGGGCAGCACGAAGTCCCTCACGAGCAGGTTGATGCGGCTGAGGTCGGGCGTGACCTTGTAGACGCCGAACAGGTCCAACTCCGAGTCGACCTGGAAGGTGTCCGGGTCGGTGAAGAAGATGCTCCCGTCCGACCTGACGACGACGTCGTTCGGCCGGTGAGCCGCCAGCCCCGGTAATCGTTCGCGACGACCGTGATGCTGCCGTCCGCCTCCACCCGCGTGACCCGCCTCGCGTCGTGCTCGCAGGCCAGCAGCCTGCCCTGGCGGTCGCGCGTCAGCCCCGTTGTGGCGGTTGACGCCCTGCTTGTCGACCGAGAAGCCGTCCTCGGGGTCCCCACCTCATCCTGCGGTCGTTGGAGATGTCGCTGAAGAGCAGGTACCCGCCCTCGCGTATCCAGAGCGGGCCCTCTGCGGGGCCTGCTTCGCCGCCGAAGTGCGATCCCAGCACCTCCCACGTCGCTGCCGGGCGGTACGATGCGGTCCAGGTCGTTGGCGGCTCGCTCTATGGGCATGGGGGACCTCCTTCGGGAGACGTTCGTAGGCTCGCACCTCATGATACCCTAAGCCCCGGTCGACGTTAGCATCTGCACCTGCCAGGGAGGTCGACAGCCGTGTTCGTCTGCACCATATACATCTGCTGTCTTCCGACCCGGATGCGACGGCGCGGTGGTACGAGAGATGCTGGGCGCGACCTCGGCCGGGCAGTCGGGCGGCTCGCTGCTCGTGATGCTCGGAGGGGCGCTGCTCAAGATCGACGGGTCGGCGCCGCTGCCGGAGGGAAACTCCGGGCGCTACTTCGGGTTGGAGCACTTCGGGTTGGAGACGAACGACGTGGCGAGCATCGCGGCCCGCGCGGAGGAGCGCGGGGCGGCGATACTGAGGCCCGTGGGGGCGGGCTTCGAGGGCAACGGCGTATCGGACACGAAGGCGGACATCGAGGGGCCCGACCGGCTGCGCATCGAGCTACAGCAGCCCGCCTTCTACTGGGAGCCGACAGGGCCCGGGCAAGACACATTCCGCGAGATGGTGCGCCTCCACCACCTGCACGTCAGGGCCGGCGGACCCGTGGGCGACCGCGCGGTGGTGGGCCGCCGTTTTCGACGGCGGCATCGCCGGCGAGTTCGGCGACGAGGCGTCCGAGCGGATCCGGGTCATGATAGGGGGTATGCTGCTGAACGTGAGCAGCCCCCAGCCGGGCCAGCCGACTGCCGAAGCGTACGACGGGCCGCACTACGGCCTCGACCACTTCGGGGTGGAGACCCACGACCTGGACGCCGCCCTGGAGCGGCTGCGGGGCAGGGGGCGTGGAGGTCGCGGGGGATCCCGTTCGGGCCGCCGGCGGGAGCAGGTCGGTCACGGCCATGGGGCCGGACCAGGTGCGCGTGGAGATCGTGCAGCCGGAGGTAAACGGCTGGGGGTGAATCCCGTTGGGGCCACCCGGCGCTTGTAAAGGCCCGCCTCCCGGTGTAATATCACTCCAGAACGTCCTTTAAGTCGGTCCCGAGAGGCTGGCAAGGAGCGTCCGGCATACGTCGATCCCGGCCCCTTGTCGCCCAGACGAGGGGTCTTTTGACGCTAGGCAGGCCAATACTCAGCGCCGAACAGCTACGGCGCGCGCTCACCCGCATCGCCCACGAGATACTCGAGCGCAACGGCGGCGCCGGCGAGATAGTCCTGGTCGGCATCCACACGAGGGGAGGCCCGCTGGCGCGGAGGCTCGCAGGGCTAATCGAGCGGTTCGAGGACGTATCGCCGCCCGTCGGCACCCTGGACATCGGCCTCTACCGCGACGACCTCGCATCCGGCGCCAGGCCGCCCATGCGCCCGACCCACATGCCGGCAATCGAGGGCAAGGTCGTCGTGCTCGTCGACGACGTGCTCTACACCGGCAGGACCATCCGCGCCGCGATGGACGCCCTGACCGACTTCGGCCGGCCCAGGCGCGTCCAGCTAGCCGCCCTCGTGGACAGGGGCCACCGCGAGCTGCCCATCAGGCCCGACTACGTTGGCAAGAACGTACCCACCTCGCAGGACGAGGAGGTCCAGGTCCGCACCTCGGAGACCGACGGCGTGGACGAGGTGCTGCTCGTCAGGAGGACCTCGCAATGACGCAGCCTGCCGGACTTCCGCCGACCCGCCGCCCACGTACTCGACCTGGACGACTTCACCCGCGGCGAGATCGAGTCCGTACTCGACAACGCCGCCGCCATGAAGGAGGTGCTCCGGCGCGACATCAGGAAGGTGCCGGCGCTGCGCGGCAAGAGTGTCGTCACGCTCTTCCACGAGGCCAGCACCCGCACCCGCGTCTCCTTCGAGCAGGCGGGCAAGATACTCAGCGCCGACGTCATCAACGTGTCCGGCGGAGGCAGCAGCGCCGAGAAGGGCGAGTCGCTCTACAACACCGCCCCTCACCCTCCAGGCGATGAACGCCGACATCATCGTCATCCGCCATCCCCACTCAGGCGCGCCCCACTACCTGGCCCGCCACCTGGAGTCGTCCGTAATCAACGCGGGCGACGGCTGCCACGCCCACCCGACCCAGGCCCTGCTCGACCTCTACACCATCAGGGAGAGGCTGGGCAGGATCGAGGGCGTCACCGTGGCGATAGTCGGCGACATACTCTACAGCAGGGTGGCGCGCTCCAACCTGTGGGGGCTGACGAAGATGGGCGCCAGGGTCGTGCTCTGCGCTCCGCCAACGCTGCTGCCCCCCGACTTCGTGAACGGGGCCCGCGCCGACGAGGCCCACCCCTTCGCCTCGGTGCGCGTGGAGACCGCGGTGGAGCGGGCCATCGAGGGCGCAGACGTGGTCATGGCGCTGAGGATACAGAGGGAGCGCCAGGAGGCCGGGCACCTCCCGTCGCTCAGGGAGTACTCGCGGATGTACGGCATAACGTTGCGGCGGCTGGAGGAGGCAAGCCCCGACGCCCTCGTCATGCACCCAGGCCCGATGAACGAGGGCGTAGAGATCGACCCCGAGGTCGCCCACGGGGCGCGCTCGCTCATAGAGGAGCAGGTGACCAACGGGGTCGCGGTGAGGATGGCGCTGCTGTACGGCCTGCCTTCCCCCGCGCGTGCTGGCCTATGACCAAGCATCTGCGCGAGCGCGCCACCGCCGTCGTGATCAGGAACGGCAGGGTGTTGTTGGTACGCGGACGCGGAAAGACGTTCGCGATGCCCGGCGGCGGCATCGATCCAGGGGAACTGCCCATGTCGGCGGCGGTCAGGGAGCTACACGAGGAGACGGGGCTGGCTGCGACGCGAGTCGAACCCCTCTTCGTCTGGGAGAGCGCCATCCAAAGGCATCACGCCTTCCGAGTCGAGACGGCCGGCGAAGTGGAGATGGGACCGGAGATAAGCGAATTCATCTGGTGGGACCGGCGCGATTGTGTTCCTACCTTTCCGCACGTAGAGGCGATTCTGGAGAGGCTCTGAGCATATGGGCTACCCACAACCGGTACTCGTGAAGGGCGGCCGCATCGTCGACCCGTCGCAGGGCATGGACGAGCGCGGCAACCTGCTCGTCCGAGACGGCGGCGTCGCGGCCATCCAGCCCGAGATAACGCCTCCGGACGGCGCGCGGGTCATCGCCGCTGCCGGCCTAGTCGTCTGCCCAGGGTTCATCGACCTCCACTGCCACCTGCGCGAGCCCGGCTTCGAGTACAAGGAGACTATCGCCACCGGGACGAGGGCGGCGGCCAGGGGCGGCTTCACCACCGTATGCGCCATGCCGAACACCGACCCTGTCACCGACTCTAGGGCCGTCGGTCGACTTCGTGTTACGCCGTGCGCGGGAGGAGGGCGTGGTGCGCGTCCTCCCAATCGGCGCCGTGACCGCCGGCAGCAGGGGCGCGGCGCTGACCGAGATGGCAGAGCTGGCGGAGGCAGGCGCGGTCGGCTTCAGCGACGACGGCCACCCCGTCGCCGACGCCAACGTGATGCGCCAGGCCCTCAGCTACGCATCCGGCCTCGGCCCCCGTATCGGGGTACGGGGCGGACTGCCGATCATCAACCACTGCGAGGTCCCTGAGCTCTCCGCGGGCGGCGTCCATGAACGAAGGCTGGGTGGCGACCCGCCTGGGGTTGAAGGGCATTCCATCCTCCGCGGAGGAGGCGATGGTCGCGCGGGACATCGCGCTCGCCGAGACGACTGGCGGCAGGCTCCACGTCGCCCACGCCAGCACCGCCGGGACGCTCGACCTGGTGCGGCAGGCGAAGGCGCGCGGCCTCGACGTCACCTGCGAGGCGACGCCCCACCACCTGACGCTGACGGACGAGGCCGTCCTGGGCGTGGGCGCCGGCCGCTTACGAGCCGCTCTCCACCGCCGCCTACGACACGAACGCCAAGGTCGCGCCGCCCCTGCGCTCCCACACGGACGTTGAGGCGATGGTAGAGGGCCTGCGCGACGGCACGGTTGACGTCATCGCCACGGACCATGCCCCCCACGCGCACATAGAGAAGATGTGTACCTTCGATGAGGCCGCCAACGGAATCAGCGTGCTCGAGACCGCTCTCGGCTCGCTCATGTGCCTCGTCCACGGCGGCGCCGTCGCCCTGCCCACGCTGATCGAGAGGCTGACCGCCGCGCCCGCCCGTTTCCTGGGCATGGACCTGGGCACGCTGAGGCCGGGCGCGCCCGCCGACGTGACAGTCTTCGATCCCGACGCCGAATGGGTCGTGGACCCCGCAGCGTTCGCCTCCAAGGGGAAGAACACGCCCCTGGCCGGCGCGACGCTCAAGGGCCGCGTCGTAGCGACCATCGCGGCAGGGGAGGTCGTGTATGATGACAGGGAGGCGGGTTGAGCGACATGAGGGTAACGTATGACCAAGAGGTGGATTCCTTGAGGATCCTTCTGAGCGATGAGGACATCGAGGAGAGTGACGAGGAGAAGCCTGGCGTCATCATCGACTACGACAGGCTGGGCAACGTCGTTGGACTGGAGGTCCTGGACGCATCGACTCGCATCGCTAACCCGAGGGCGCTGGAGTACGCCGTAACGGGATAGGTCGAAGCCGCACGGAGTCGTTGCGTCGCCATGAGCCAATGAACGATATCCCCATCGACAGGATGCTCAAGAGCATCGGCATTACCAACCCCGGCGCTCAACAGGCCGCCCGCGCGGCCCTGGCCGAGGCTGGCGTCATCTCCCGCCCGAACCGCACCAACATCGCCGGCTACAAGGAGTCCCGCGCGCGAGAAACCCTGTCGGGCGCGTTTCTGTGGCATTGCGGCAGTGGGGACTGCCGCAAGAAGGCGACCGTCAGCGCTGAGTCGCTGCTCCTAGTCGAAAAGCCTCACTGCCGCCTGTGCGGCGGATCGAGCGACCGCGCCGCACTCATAGACCTTGCCGGGCAGATGGCCGCCGCGCGGATCAGCCGGGTCCTCGTCGTTGGAGGGACCGATGCCAAGCGTCGGGAAATACTGGAAGCGTCGCCGCCGGGAATAGAATGGCGGTTCGTGGATGGGAATACAGCCCGGCACGAACGCTACTACCGAAGCGACCGCAATTGGGCCGAGGTCATAGTCCTGTGGGGCAGCACCCCCTTGGGCCACAAGGTGTCATCCCATTTCGACGGCAAGGGAGACAGACGAACGATCACCGTGCGGCGCCGAGGCATCTCCGCCCTGGCAGACGGGATAGTCGACCACCTGCGGGCGGGACGAAGAAGCTAGTCCTCTACGCCCTTCGACTTGAGGTAGTCGATGGCGGCCTGCACGGTGGTGATGCTCTCGGCGTCCTCGTCGGAGATCTGGATCTCGTTGTCGTCTGTGCCGAATTCCTCCTCGAAGGCCATGATTAGCTCGACGAGGTCGAGGGAGTCGGCGTTGAGGTCCTCGGTAAACGACGCTTCGGGCACTACCTCTGAAGCGTCGACGCTCAACTTGTCGGCAACCACCTCCTGCACCCTTTCCATCACCGTAGGCATCTCGTTACCTCCAATCTGCTCACGCTCTGACTCTGAATCGGTCCTGCCCTTCGCCTCGATTGCGTCCATTACGGAGCCCAGCACGCCGTTGACGAACCTCGACGAGCTGTTGCTCCCATATATCTTCGCTAGCTCCACTGCCTCGTCTATCGCCGTCTTGAGAGGCGCTATCGTCCTCCTCGGTCATCTCGTAGATGGCTACACGAAGGAGGTTCCTGTCCACCATCGCCATCTGCGCGATCGGCCATGCCGCGCGCATGAGTGGCTATTATATTATCAATCTCCTCTTTCTGCTCAACGACCCCTTCCACGAGTCTTCGGGCGTATCTCGCCACCCGCTTGGACGTGCCGTCCCATTGCAGCCGTTCCCGGAGTATGCGCTCCGGCAGGTGTCGAGCACCGTCGATCTCGTAGAGAACCTGGAGGGCCGCGATCCTGGCCCTCCGCCTGGCGGGACGCCACTCCGCGACGGCGGGGATGTTCAAGGCAGTCCCAGGCGGCGCGCCGGTCCTAGTTGAGGCTGAACCGGGCGATGGAGTCCATGTCGCCGATGCTGGCGACCTTCGCCGAGCGGTCGATCCGCTTGACCATGCCGCTCAACGCCTTGCCGGGGCCTATCTCGATGAAGCGGGAGATGCCCGAGCCCACCATGTAGTCCACCGACTGCTTCCACTGGACGCAGCCGCATATCTGCGCGATCAACTCGTTCTGTATGGCCCCGCCGGTCGTGAGCGGACTGCCGGTGACATTGGCGACGATCGGGACCTCGGGGTCCCTGAAGTGAAGGCTCCTGACGGCGTCCACCAGGCCCTCGCGGGCCGGCTCCATCAGCGCGCTGTGGAACGCGCCCCCAACCCTGAGGGGAATGACCTTCTTCGCGCCCCTAGCCATGGCGAAGTCCAGGGCTGGGCGACCGGTATGCGCTCGCCGCTGATGACGATCTGCTCGGCGGTGTTCACGTTGGAGACGTAGGTGCCCGTCTCGCGGCATATCTCCTCGAGGGTCATCTCGTCCAGCCCCAGGACCGCGGCCATCGTACCGGGGCGCTGGTCGCACGCCTCCTGCATGAGCCGCCCCCGCTCCTGCACCAGCCTAGCCGTGTCCTCCAGGTCCAGGACGCCGGAAATGGCGAGCGCCGTGTACTCTCCCAGGCTGTGGCCCGCCACGAACGCCCGGCTGCGGCATCGCGCTCGGCCCCAAGCTCGTCCTCCATCGCCCTGTGGCACGCGAGGCTGACGGCCATGATGGCCGGCTGGGCGTTCACGGTCTCGCGGACCGCGTCCTCCGAGCCGTTGAGCAACAGGTCGCTCAGGGGGCGTCCGAGCGCGCTGTCCACCTCCTGAAAGACCGACCGCGCGGCGTCGGACGCCTCGTAGACCTGCCGCCCCATGCCGGCGGCCTGCGCCCCCTGCCCGGGGAACAGGAACGCCACCGTCTTGTCCCTTCTGGCTGATTCAATGCTGCTGAGCATCCGTGACCTCCCGAGTGCAGCCGGGCCGGCTGCGCTACTCAGCGGCTTCGTCCTCTACTTCGATCACCTCGCGGCCGTTGTAGTAGCCGCAGGCCCGGCACACCCTGTGGGGCAGCTTGACGCTGCGGCACTGGGGGCATTCGGAGAGGGACGGAGCCGTTATGTGGAAGTGGGCCGAGTTCTTGCCCTGCCGGCCCTTGGAGCGTTTCTTCTTCGGTACGGCGGGCATTAGCTGAGAACGGCCTTTCCGGGCTGGCCGTGCCGTGCTAGCTCGAGCAGGCCGCCCAATCGAACGTCGCTTCCGGCAGCGCCCGCAGTCGAATCGCAGCGGCACCGGTCCATGTTCATGTCGCCGCCGCAGCCGGCGCAGATGCCGCGG
>CAXXVN010000007.1:0-21243 GCA_963664035.2 Dehalococcoidia bacterium
AGCCGCCGGACGCGCATTACCTGCCTGGAACGGTGACTCCCGATTTCATGAGGGGCGTCGCGCAGCTTAGCCGGTCTGAGAAGGGGCCAAGGCTGGCCGTCGAACTCCTGGGCGAAAAAGGCATAGCCGTACAGATAGTGCCCCATCTGCCCAAGACGTACCTGGACGGCGCCGCCCTCCGACTGGGCGGCGCCCGCCCCGTGATCGGCCTGTCGCTCCGCTACGATCGTATCGACAACTTCTGGTTCTGCCTGCTGCACGAGCTGGCGCACGTCGGGTTGCATCTCGACGCCGAGGAAGACCGGGTATTCGTCCATGATCACTCGCTGCGCCGCAGGGAAGAGACGACCGGCAGCTCCATGGAATTGGAGGCGGATGGATGGGCCGAGGAGGCCCTGATACCTAAAGCGGCCTGGGATGAGAGCGAAGTCTCGCGGGACCCGTCGGGGATGGCCGCAATGGCTCTCGCCCTCGACCTGGGAATACACCCCGCCATCGTCGCCGGCAGGGTCCGGTACGAGTTGGGCAACTATCGCCTGCTGTCCCAGTTCGTGGGGTCCGGCCAAGTCAGGCGGCAATTCGCCGCATAGGGAGAACTGAACCTGGGTTCTTCGGACGTGGGTCGGTCAGACCGATGCGCCGCGCGGCAAACTGTCGCGGACTTCGCGCATGGCGTCCAGCAGGACCCCGCGTCATCGATGGCAAGGCGCACTTCGTCCGGCTCCCAGATCTCATCGTAGAAGTTGACGTGCAGGTGTTCGACCTGGGTGAATCTGCGCGTGGACTGCTCAGGATCGTTGGCTTGCCGGATCAATGTCCTTGCGGCTTTGCGGACGTTGTAGTGAGAGTCGTGCGGCCAGCCCTGCTCTTGCGCCACGGACTTGACGTAGTGCGCAACCGCGCCCCAGGCTTCTCGGAGGCCTGAAGGTAGTCGCCGGCCGCGTACTCGGCTTCGGCCTGTTCGAGAAACCGGGGCGCTTATGCCCTGATGTCTCTTTATCATGAATGCTCCTGGGTAGCCGGCTCCACCGGGCGCATCCGCACGTCCACCTCCAGCGTGCTGTCCCCTCCGCCTTGCAGCACGCCCCGGGTCGGGGCCACGTCCTGGTAGTCGCGGCCCACCGCGACGCGAACGTGGCGCCCGCCGGCAAGGCGGCCGTTGGTCGGGTCGAAGCCGGTCCAGCCGAGGCCGGGCAGCAGGCACTCGGCCCAGGCGTGGGACGCCGACGCCATAGCCGTGCTGCCTGAGTCCAGCGGTACGTAGCCGGAGACGTAGCGGGCGGGCACGCCCCAGGAGCGCGCGACGGCTATCATGACGTGGGCGTAGTCCTGGCATACGCCCTGGCCGGTCTCCAGGATGTGGTCGATGGACGATACGACCGAGGTGCTCCCAGGCACGTATTCGAAGCCCCGGTGGAGCGAGTCCGAGAGCGCGGCCAGGGCCTCCAGCGGGTCGCCCTCCGCCCGGATGGCCGTCCGGGCCACGAAGTCGTCCAGGGCGGCGGAGGGCCGCGCCAGCGCGCTGGGGCGGGTGAAGTCCCAGTGCGCGAACGAGTCCCTCCACGACCGGACCTCCTCCCATGCGCCGGCGCCCAAGGGCCCGGCGGGCGGCGCCTTAGCCTCGGTCTCTACCGTGGAGAGGGCCGCGATCTCCAGCGCGTCGTGCTCACGGTGGATGTTCAGCACGTGCTTGGCGTTGCCGAAGGCGTCCGTCTCGACGTTCATGGAGGGAGGGAGGCGTGGTAGAGAGCTCGAAGCCCCAGCAGGCGCTGGCCCGGCTCGTCGCGGGGCGTCATGCACAGCGACATGACGCAACCCCGCACCGGCGAGCCATAGCGAAAGCGGGGAGCGTGGCTTATCTCGTACCTGGTCGTGCCGGCCATGCGTCAGAGCGGGCGGAAATCTCCCACCGGGTAGTCGAAGTAGGCGGAAGCGACGAGGCTGTGCATGTCCCTGCCGTATTCGCGCACCTGCCGCAGCAGCTCCGCGTGGTCCTCCCGGTCCGGCCAGTCGTAGCGCACCAGGGCGGCCATGCGCCCGGCCAGCCGCGTCGCGGCGGCGCTGGAGTCGGCGTCCGGGCCGGGGCCGAGCGCGTCGAGCTCGGTGGACACCACGTCGAGGGAGCGGCACAGCGAGTCGGGCAGCATGGGGTCGGTCGCCAGCAGGTCCAGCACCTGCCGGGGCCGCACCTCGACGCTGTAGCTGCGGTCGTACGCCTCGAAGGCGTGGTACGCGCGCAGCAGGCTCGTCCAGTCCGCTTCCGACTCCTCCGTGGTCGTCAAGTCGGCGTCAAGCTGGGTCAACAGCAGCGAGGCGCATAGCTGCGAGCGCTCTATGAACCGGCCCAGCTGGATGAAGCTCCAGCCCTCGTCCCTGTACATGGTGGCGGCTGCCACCCCGAGAAGGTCGCGATCTCCGACACCGTCTCATCGTAGAAGCTCTCGGGGGTACCCCATATGTCCTGGATGCCCAGCTTCTGTATCCGCAGGTACGCGAGATTCAGCCTGACCCACATCTCGGCGCTGATGGAGTGGCGCGTCTGCCGTGCGTTCTCCCGACCCAGCGCGAAGCAGCTCCATATCGAGTCCGGGTTGGAGCGCTCGAACGTGAGGTCGTCGGCGAGGGTGTAGGAGTCCGCCAGCGTGAACGAGTCGTCGCTCACCTCGAGCGTGTCGCCGGGAGGCTGCCTGCCCATGCTGCCGTAGATGCGGCTCCAGCCGAAATATATCTCGCGCGGCGGCCGGTCCACCAGCGCCCCCGTCTGGAGCCGCAGCAGCCGGCACAGGTGCTCCGCCCGCTCCAAGTAGCGGCCCATCCAGTAGAGCCCCTGCGCGCTGCGCGATAGCATCTCTCAGTCCTCCAGGCTACGCGTCGAACACCTCGCGGACCGCGCATGTGAAGCCGGGCAGCGCGTCGAGGCCGTCGAGCGCGTCGCCCTCGGTGAGCGTCGACGTCGCGCGGCCCTCCCTGTACACGTCCACGGTCCGCGTCTGCGGGCGCGCCACCCAGACCATGCGCACTCCGTAACTCAGCCACATCAGCGCCTTGTCGTTGACCTCCCGCAAGCTGTCGCCGGGAGATGCGACCTCCACCACGAGGTCGGGAACGGCCTCGGCGTAGCCCGTGACCCGGACGCCCGGCGGTATCTTCTCCGCCGAAAAGTACGCTATGTCGGGCTCGCGCACGGTGTCCGGGTCGCGCTCCAGCCAGACCCCGGAGTCCGACGCCGTCAACCGCCCCAGCTTCCGGGGCTTGACGAACGCCCCCAACATAATCACCAGGTTCGCCACGATCTCGCCGTGCTCCTGTCCAGTCGGCATGGTCTCGCAGAGCGCCCCCCGGATAAGCTCGCCGCGGACCCCCTCGCTGTACAATCGCAGCAGGTCGTCCGCGGTCATCCGCCGCGTGTCCGTATGCGCAATGGTCATGTCCGCCCCCTCGCGACGGGCCTAATGATAACACCCGTCATTGCCGGTACCGCATCCTTGGAGCGAGAGAGCCGCTGCGCGATAGCATCGCCTCAGTCCTCCAGCACCCAGAGGTCCTTGCCGCCACCGCCCTGGCTGGAGTTTACGACCAGGCTGCCCCTGCGCAGGGCGACGCGGCAGAAGGCGCCGGGGACGATGCGGGTCTCGCGGCCGTGCAGCACGAACGGGCGCAGGTCCACGTGGCGCGGCTCGAACCGGCCGTCGATCAGGCACGGCGAGCGGGACAGCGCGAGCACCGGCTGCGAGATGAAGCCCGCCGGATCGGCGCGCACCTGCTCGGCGTACTCGGCGCGCTCCTCCGGCGTCGAGTGCGGGCCGATGAGCATACCGTACCCCCGGACTCGCCCACGCGCTTGACCACGAGGTCCTGCAGGTTGTCGAGGGTGTACTCCAAGTCTTCGGGCCGGCGGCATAGCCGGGTATCGACGTTGGCGAGTATCGGCTCTTCGCCCAGGTAGTAGCGGACCATGTCGGGCACGTAGGCGTAGACGCTCTTGTCGTCCGCAACGCCCGTGCCGGGCGCGTTGGCCAGCGTCACGTTGCCGAGCTTGTAGGCGTGCATCAGGCCGGGCACGCCCAGCAGGGAGTCCGGGCGGAAGACCAGCGGGTCGATGAAGTCGTCGTCCACCCGCCTGTACACCACGTCCACCCGCCTCAGCCCCTTGGTGGTGCGCATGTAGACGAAGCCGTCGTTGACGAGCAGGTCGCGGCCCTCCACGAGCTCCGCGCCCAGCTCGCGCGCCAGGAAGATGTGCTCGTAGAAGGCGGAGTTGTAGACGCCCGGCGTCAGCAGCACGATGCACGGGTCCGACCGCCCCTCGGGGGCAAGCTCCCGCAGGGTCTCCTGGAGCAGGCGACCGTAGTGGGACACCTCGCGCACGCGGGCGCTCCGGTACAGCCGCCGCAGGCTCGACTTGGCCACCTTCCGGTTCGCCAGCATGTAGGATACGCCGGAGGGCACGCGCAGGTTGTCCTCCAGCACCATGAAGCCGTCGTTGGTGCGCACCAGGTCGGTGCCGCAGACGGCCACCCACGTACCGTAGGGCGCGGAGAAGCCGCGCAGCTCGACGCGGTACTGAGGGCACCCGCGCACCACGTCGGCGGGTATCACGCCGTCGTGGACGATCCGAGGCTCGCCGTAGATGTCCTTGGACCGGGACTGGCCGTAGACGTCCTCCAGGAAGAGGTTAAGGGTCTTGAGGCGCTGCGTCAGCCCCGCATCGAGGTGCTTCCAGTCGGCGCTCGACACCACCCGCGGCAGGCAGTCGACGGGTATGGTCCGCTCCTCGGCCTCCTCGTCCCCGTAGACCGCGAAGGTGATGCCCTCGTTCGAGAACGAGCGCGTCACACGGTCCTGGATGCTGACGAGCTCCTCGGCGCTGAATTGCGTCAGCGCCTCGTGGACCTGCCGGGTATGCTCCCTAGGAGCGCCGTCCGGCAGGAACATCTCGTCGTAGATCGATGAATCGAGGTCGTAGCTGTCGAAGTCCATGTCTGCGGTCCGTATCCGGCGCATATACTATATTGCCGAAAAGCTCACGGTCTTGCAAGACGGCCCGCCCCACGATTGCTCGGAAGCTGCGGTCGCCACGGCTTGGACGGACGGATGTTCCTTGATACACTTGGGGCGCCAGCCAGCCGGGGCCAACGCCAGACCAGCTAGAGGGAGGCCACGTGGAACAGCGCGTCGTTTCGGGCGTCCGCCAGCAGGACGACGATGCCATGGACAGCAGCCTGCGCCCCCGCAGGCTACGGGACTACGTGGGCCAGGACCGGCTGAAGGTCAACCTGGAGATCGCGATCGAGGCGGCCAAGCAGCGGAACGAGGCGCTCGACCACCTGCTGCTGTACGGCCCGCCCGGGCTCGGCAAGACGACGTTGGCCAACATCGTGGCCAAGGAGATGGACGCCTCCATCAAGACGACCTCAGGCCCCGCCATAGAGCGCCCGGGGGACATGGTGTCGATCCTGACCCGACTGCAGCCGCAGGAGGTGCTGTTCATCGACGAGGTGCACCGGCTCAGCCGCGTCGTGGAAGAGGTGCTGTACGGGGCGATGGAGGACTTCGTCGTCTCGTGGGTCATAGACAAGGGGCTGAAGGCGCGCAGCATCAACCTGTCCATCAAGCCGTTCACCCTGGTGGGGGCCACGACCCGCTACGGCATGGTCAGCTCGCCGCTCCGCGACAGGTTCGGCATGACCCACCGCCTGGACTTCTACGACGACGACGCGATGGAGACGATCGTGGAGAGGTCGGCCCGCATCCTCGAGATCGACGCCGAGCGGGAGGGCATGGCGGAGATCGCCCGGAGGGCGAGGGGCACGCCCAGGGTCGCCAACCGGCTGCTCAAGCGGGTGCGCGACTACGCCCAGGTGATGGCCGACAACGTGGTGACGGGCGGCGTCGCCCGCGAGGCGCTGACGAGGCTGGAGGTGGACGCCCTCGGCCTGGACGACGTCGACCACATGGTGCTGCGGTCGATCATCGACAAGTTCGACGGCGGCCCCGTGGGGGTCGAGACGCTGGCCGCCGCCACCAGCGAGGAGGCCGACACGATCATGGACGTGTACGAGCCATACCTGCTCCAGATCGGCTTCCTGGACCGCACCCGCCGCGGGCGTGTCGCCACGCGCCGCGCCTACGAGCACATGGGCGTACCCTACGCCGCCGCAGAGCCCGGCCCCCCGCAGGGCAACCTCTTCGAGGTCCCGCCGGCATAGCGGGGCTATGCCCGGAACCGGAGGGAGACGTTGAGCGTGAACTTGGTCGACGGCCCCACGCTAGGGCCATCCTGACGATGGCGGCGAGGACGCAGGGGGGGCAGCACCGGTCCGCCTTCCAGCAGTTTATAGGGAGATACGGTCAGGCATCGGGGAGGCGGATACTACCTTCCCCACCACAGCTATCAGTAACACCAGCGCAGCGACGAGCCTGGGCCTGAGAATCTCCCTCCCCTGTGAGGGCCTCCGCCTGAGCCTCTCCACCACTTCCTCAAGCCTCTCGTCAGAGAGTGACCTGACCGCACGGAGCGTCGCCCGTGCCATGAGCATCACGAGCAACTCACTGACAACGCCCACCGCCAGGAGGACCCCTCCCCACTTCAGGGCGTCGGGGAATTGGGTGAACCCCAGGGTCGGGAGAGTCAACCCAACGACGACTAACCCTCCCCCGGTGGCTATCACTGCCACAACCACCATGGCATACACATTACCGATGACCACCGAGGAACGATTCGACACCGACCGGAAGAACCCCTCCACATCATCGACCCCGACACGAGCAAGGGCCTGCGCGAATCTCCTCGCCGTCCCGGCGTACGCCCAAGAGTTAAAGAGTGCGAGCCCGACGGATGTGGCGGAGAAGGCCAGGGTCCAGATTATGGCTACCCCGCCCCACTCCTCGACGGGATAAGACGTCAGGGCCAGCAGCACACAGACGCAGGACACGAGAATAAGCATCCGTATCAGGCTGCCCACAGAAGGGTATACGCAATATATCCTCATCTCTTCCCTCCCTCTCCCCTACTCAGGGGGAGCGCCCCGACTGGCCTTCCAATGGACTCGCACCAAGTCAACCGTATCGATTGTGTTGATCACCGTGTTCACAGTGGCAGCGGCTAACAGCCACATGATGAAGAGACCCTGCATCAACCTCACCGTCGACTCGGAGACGATGTCACCTGCGATGAGTCCGAACGCGCGATGACCGAGGATGATGATACCGCACGCGGCTAGCCACGTACACGTCACGATGAGTATCCGCACGACGAAGTTGAGGCAGAACCTCAAATAGGCCCCTGTCGACTCGTAGAGAAGCGGCAAAGTGGAGGACTCCTCTCCCCACCTACACAGCCCCGAGGGCCCCCGCGACGGCCCCTGCGACCACCACCCAGGTGGAGAAGACCACAAGGACCGTCCCTCCGTTGTTCCCCCACACAGGAACCAGACCCCCCGCGACCCACCACGCGACGAGGGATGCCACGAGCAGCACGAAGATACCTGGTAGCTCCATCTCCCGCCTCCGTGTTCGTGATGTGGGTACATTGTACAACATGTGTACCTCATCCTCGCGGGCGCGGGTCGTCGGCAAGCCCCCTCACCCGGTCTACGATTCGGCGACGGTCGCCTCTGTACGAGACCGATTCGAGCTCTTTGGCCGCAGATGGCTTGATCCGCGGTCTATAGCCTGCCACGCCGACGCAGGTCCTCGACTACGTTGCCAAAGGAGAGGTCGGGCTCGTCCGCGCGCTCTTCGAAAGCCGCCACGTCCTCGGCATCCTCTTCCATCTCGAACGCGAACAGATCCGCGGTGCTCACGTTAAGGGCTTTGGCGAGGGCGCGGATGTTCTTCAGAGACGGGTTCCGCACCCCTCTCTCAATGCCGGACAGATAGGTCACGTGGACGCCGGCACGGTAGGCTATCTCTTCTTGAGTAACCCCCCGCAGCATCCGCATAGCGCGTACGTGCCGACCAAACGCCGATTGGTATGCGTCCATGTCCACTTTAACTCCAGCCGAACTCGCGCTCCAGTTGCGATGTGCTCAGGTGGACCATCACGGGCCTGCCGTGGGGCAGGTGTTCGGCTGCCTGCATACTTCTGGCTGGCGCGTGAGCGCCGCCCTATACAGGCGCATGAACCCTGTCGTACAGGAACTCGGGGGCGAAGTCGGCGCCGTTGGGCCCAGACGAGGATCTGAAGCTCCGGGTGTACTTCGAAGGACTGGAAGACTTCGAGGGACTTGAGAGGCTCGAAGACCGGGCCGTGGAGCCGATCGGACAGGTCGACCTGCCCCGCGGCGCCGTCGTCGAACCGCAGCCACAGCACGTAGTCCTTAACGTATGCAGCTTCGACCAGCCTGACCATCTGAGCTTACTCCAAACCCAACAAAAACCCCCTGACCGCTCAAGTCAGGGGGTTTTTGTACTGAAGCCGACGAAGTTATCTAATTCCCGCCTCCCACAAGGGGCCACTTTGATTAAAGTACAACTCCTCTACTGACTTTACAAACCCCTCCCACCCTAACTCCTCGCACATTGGGGTAAGCTTCAAGGCAAGGGAGAGGTAACCTGAATTGATGGGCTTGCATGAACGATATGCCAACATCTCGGCCAACCCCTCATGCTTTACAAAGATATGAGCCAATTCATGCCGAAGTGTCAGCGGCCAGGAGGAGTGTCGGAGCACTTTGATTTTACCATCGGAGTAGCACCCAACGACCTGCGCGAACCCGTGGAAGCCGCACGGAATGGTCTGAGAAGGGTAGGATTCTCTTACTGAGAGAATCCTAATCGTTTGAGGCTTCGGGTAGAAGTAATCTGAAAAGAACTTTTCAACTACTTCCCAATCAAAGTCAGTCGGTGGGGACGTATCGCGAGCAAGGAGGAACTCGGATTGCCCGACCTCCATTTGCGTACATTGTGCTGAATAGACTTCGAGAAGGGCTGGCGAGAAAAGGAGGTCATTAACTTGTCGTACTCTAAGCGATTTTGGCGTAGCTCCTCTCTTATTTGGGCGAGCTCTTCAACAAGGGTTTCTATACCTTCTCCGCGCTCTCCTTTAACTCCCTGGGGGCCGCGCTCGCCATGAAAACCCTGTACACCTCGCTCGCCCTGTACACCTCGTTCACCCTGTGTGCCCTGCAAGCCCTGTATGCCGCGAAGGCCCTGCTCGCCCTGCACACCTCGCTCGCCCTGCTTCCCCTGTTCACCCTTGAGCATATCGGTGGAGGAGGCGAGGGTAAGCATTACGAGTATCCCCGCGATTGCCCCCACCAGGGCCGCTGCTGCTGTCATTGCCAGTTGCGATTTCATCTTCATTCTCCTGTTAACTAGGGCGCTTCCAGCGGCGCTATCCTGCGGAGGGGCTGACGCATCTCCGCCCTCCGCCAGTTGTCCAAGAGTTCGTTCTTGTGTAGCCCCATCCATTCGATGACGAGCGCTTTCGCGCGCCTGGGGGAGTCCCCAGTGAACTCTCCATCCGCCACTCTCACCGTCGCCTTCGTACTCGCCATACTTGGCGTGAAAAGTGCGGGGTGCGTGGTCGTCATAGTATATCGCAATGATTATGCCGAGGAACCTGCTGATTTCAGGCATATTAACTCCTGCCGAACTCGCGCTCCAGTTGCGAGGTGCTCAGGTGGACCATGGTGGGCCTGCCGTGGGGGCAGGTGTTGGGCTGCCTGCATGCCTCTAGCTGGCGCGTGAGCGCGGTCATCTCCTGTAGCGAGAGGGTCTTGCCTGCCCTGATCGCGCCGTGGCAGGCGATCGAGTAGGCCGCGCGCTCCTCCCACGTCTCGTAGCCGCCACCCTCCTCCATCGAGTCGAGCACGTCGGCGAGTCCCTCGGCGGGGCTGCCGGCCGAGAGCGCGGCGGGCACGCCGCGCAGCAGGTAGGTCGAGCCGCCGAAGGGCTCTATGGCGAACCCCAGCCACTCCAGGACCTCGCGCCGGGACTCGACCATCTCCCTGTGCGCCGGGCTCAGGTCGACCGGTACCGGCTCCATCAGCCCCTGCACCTCGGCGGCGCTGTCCGACGCGCGCGCCGTGACCTCGTCGAACAGCACGCGCTCGTGCGCGGCGTGCTGGTCGATGAGGTAGACGCCGTCGGGGCCCTCGGCGGCGATGTAGGTGCTCTGCGCCTGGCCCAAGACCCGGAGCGCCGGAAGCACGTTGCGCGGCGTCATGTCCTGCGTGAAGGCGTGGCGGTCCGTCTCCGCGGGTGGAGCCTGGGTTTCGTCCGCGGCCTCGGGCGCCTCGCCCCGCGCCGTCCGGCCCGGCGCCGGGGTCAGCGCCACGATGGGCGCGTTCGCCGGCGTGGGCGGATGCGCCGGAGGCGGGGCCGGATGGGGGGCCGAGGTCAACGCGGGCACGGGTGAGTAGGCGGTCAGGGTCCTGCGCACCGCGCGTTGCAGCGCCGAGAAGACTAGCCCCTCGCGGTGGAACCTGACGTCCGTCTTGGACGGGTGTACGTTCACGTCGACGTCCTCGTAGGGCAGGGCGATGTTCACGACCGCCAGCGGAAACCGCCGCTCCATTAGGAAGCCGCGGTAGGCGTCCTCCACCGCGAAGGTCAGCGTCCGGCTCTGTATCCACCTGCCGTTCACGAAGAGGGTTATCTGGCTCCGGTTGGGCCGCGTGACCGCCGGCGGGCTGATCATGCCGCCCGCCTGCGCCCTAGCGGCCTCCGCGTCCGGGCCCGCCGGCTCCTCCGGTTCGATCTCCAGCATCGCCTCGGCCACCTCCGCGCGGTAGACGGCGGCGAGCGCCTCCCGCAGGCTCCCGGAGCCGGGGCTGGAGAACGACAGGGAGCCGTCGACGGTGACCTGGAACCGCACGCCGGGATAGGCGAGCGAGTACCGCGTGACCAGCGTCTGGATGCGCGACCCCTCGGTCGCCGCCGTGCGGAGGAACTTGAGGCGTGCGGGGAAGCTCCTGAAGAGCTGGCGCACCGTGATGCTCGTGCCCTTCGGGGCGGCGTCGACGTGCTTGCCGAGCGTCTTGGCGTCCGCGAGCTCGATCCGCGTCCCGGTATCCTCGCCCTCCGCCCGCGTCACCATCGTTACCCTCGACACCGCGGCGATGCTGGGCAGCGCCTCCCCGCGAAAGCCCAGGGTCGCTATCGACTCCATGTCCCGCGTGGTCTCCAGCTTGCTGGTGGCGAACCGCCTGAAGGCCAGGGCGACCTCGTCCGCCGGGATGCCGGAGCCGTTGTCGACGACGCTCATGTAGTCTACGCCGCCCGCCCTGATCGTCACGGAGATGGATGTGGAGCCGGCGTCGAGGGAGTTCTCCACGAGCTCCTTGACCACGGCGGCGGGACGGTCGATCACCTCTCCGGCGGCTATCTTGGTCGATACGTCGCGGGGCAGCAGTCTGATGGCCATGCTGGTGATATAGTACAGTGTGACAAAGGCGGGGTGAAGCCGACGACGGCCCCGCCCCTTGGAGGATGCCTTGACCATACGCCCGGCCCTCGCCGACGTGCTGGAAGCGCGCCGGCGCATTTCGCAATACCTGTCGCGCACGCCCCTGCACCGCTACCGGAGCCTGGACGAGCTCCTTGGCGCGGAGGTGTACGTCAAGCACGAGAACCACCAGCTATTGGGCTCCTTCAAGATGCGGGGCGCGCTCAACGCGGTGTCGCTGCTGGACGACGAGCAGCGGGAGCGCGGGGTCATAGCCGCCAGCAGCGGCAACTTCGGGCAGGGCGTCGCGTACGCCGCGTCCGTCTTCGGAGTGCAGGCGAACATCGCGCTGCCGGTGGACGCCAACCCGGGGAAGGTGGCGTCGATACGCCGGCTGGGGGCCAACGTGATCCACCACGGCGAGGTCTTCGACGACGCGCGGGAGCACGCCGAGCGCCTGGCGCGGGAGGAGGGGTACCACTACGTCCACTCCGCCAACGAGCCGGCCCTGGTGCCCGGCGTGGCGACGTGTACGCTGGAGGTCGTGGAGGACCTGCCCGACGTGGACGTCATCATAGTGCCGGTCGGCGGCGGCAGCGGCGCTTGCGGCGCCTGCGTGGTGGCCAAGTCGGTGGACCCCGCAAAGCAGGTGATCGGGGTGCAGGCGGAAGCCGCCCCGGCGGCCTACCTGTCGTGGAAGGAGCGCCGCATCGTCGAATCGAGGATGGAGACGGCGGCCGAGGGGCTGGCGACGCGCGTCGGCTTCGAGAAGACCCAGCGGATACTATGGGAGATGCTGGACGACTTCATTCTCGTGTCGGAGCGCGATCTGGAAGAGGCCGTGGTGCTGAACCTCGAGCACACTCACAACCTGACGGAGCACGCCGGGGCCGCGCCGCTGGCGGCGGCGTTGAAGATCAGGGACCGGCTGGCGGGCAAGAAGGCGGTCCTGATCATGAGCGGCGGCAACATCACGGTGGAGCAGCTACGCGCCGCGCTGCATTGAGTCGAACAGCTCGTCCGTCTTGGCCGCCATGATGAAGTCGTTGCGGTGCAGGCCCCTGATCTTGTGGGTCCACCAGGCGACGTTGACGCGGCCCCACTCGACGGTCAACCGCGGGGTGGTGACCCTCCTCCTCCGCTGTCTCTCCCACCCGGTCCCGCTAGCTCCATGGCGGCTGCGAAGCCCTTGACCTGGAAGGTGCGGTCGAGCCTCTTTATGCCGTCGTCCTCGGTCAGCCGCCAGTCGGGCACGACGGGGTGGAGCTCCGCTATCTCCTCCTCCGTGACCCTCGGAGAGTCCCTGCGGCAGGCCACGCACTTCTCCTTGTACAGCGTCATCCGGTTCCTCCTACGTTCCGCGCGTCCGGCGCGGTGCGCCTGGGGCCATTATCGTATAATGCGCCCCGTCTTGGCTAACCCACAGACCCATCCTGAGAATCCAAAATCCCGTGAATCCCGATTCCGACAGCCTGCGGTCCCGGGTGGGCGCCGAATGAGGGTAAGCACGGCGGTCATACCGGCTGCTGGCCTGGGGACCCGCTTCCTGCCCGCCACCCGGTCCGTGCCCAAGGCGCTGCTCCCCGTGGTGGACACGCCGGTCATCCACCTGGCCGTCGCGGAGGCTGCGGCGGCTGGAATCGGCCGTGTCGTCGTGGTCGTATCTCCCGACCAGGAGGCAGTGGCCGGCTACTTCCGGGACATGCCCGCGCTGGAGGATGCCCTGCGCAGCCAGGGCAGGGAGGCGCTGCTCGATCTCATGGTCGAGACGGCGGGGCTTGCCGAGGTGGAGAGCGTGGTGCAAGAGGAACCATTGGGGCTGGGCCACGCGGTGCTCGCGTCACGCCCGCTCGTCGGAGACGAGACGTTCGCGATCATCCTGCCGGACGACGTGATATGGAGCGAACAGCCTACCATCGGCGTCATGGCGGAGATGGCCGGTAAGATGGGCGGCAGCGTAATCGCGGTCAGGGAGGCGCCGGACGAGACGCTCTCCTCCCTGGGCGTGGTGGAAGCCGTACCCGCCGGCGAGCGAGTCTACGAGGTGCGCGGCATGGTCGAGAAGCCGAGGCCGGAGGACGCCCCTTCCAACCTGGCTATCGTGGGCCGGTACGTTCTCGCGCCGGAGGTGTTCGACCTGCTGGAGACGAGCGCGCCCGGAGCGATAGGAGAGATACAGCTTACCGACGCCGTGGCCGCCCTGCTGCCGTCCCGGAGGGTGTACGCCTACCGCTTCCCAGGTTTCCACGTGGACGTGGGAACGCCGTCCGGGCTGCTGAAGGCGTCCATCTACGAGTCGATGCGGAGGCCGGGGCTTGCCGAGGAGACCAGGGCTTGGCTCTCCGGCCTCGCCACGGACGGCTGATGCGGTATCCTATGATCGCCCTACGGCGGATGAGAGCCGTGGGCGTGGGAGCCTGAATAGATGCGCCTGATATCGGAGCCTTCGGTTTACCTGGTAACGCGGCCCAGCGTGGACTGGGAGATGGTGGCCGCGTTCCTAGAGGACGAGGGGCTACCCCCCGTCCCGGACAGCATCCGCGCGGGGCGGGACGAGTCGGCGGCCGTCGTAGAGGTCTCGGCCCGGCTGTGCTACATGAGCTTCGGGCGCGGGCGGCGGGACATCGGCGCGTTCATCGACAACCTGCTGTCGAAGGGCGACGGCAGCGTATTCGAGCACGTCAACTACGGGTTCGTCTTCACCGGCGTGTCCCGGTCGCTGACCCACGAGCTGGTCCGACACCGGGCCGGTTTCGCCTACAGCCAGCGTTCGCAGCGCTTCGTCAGCGAGTCGGACAGCCCATTCGTCCTGCCTCCTGCGCTCACCCAAGAGTCCGGCGAGCAAGCGGCGGAAACCGAAGAGGCCAGGAAGCTGCTGGAGGACGCCCTGGAGAGGGCGTCGACGGCCTACGAGGGCCTCGTATCGGCGCTGAACGACGTGATTCCCGAAGACCGGTTCGAGCAGAAGACCGACAGGCGCAAGGCGGTGCGGCAGGCGGCGCGGGCTGTGCTGCCGAACGCCACGGAGACGAAGATATTCGTGACCGCCAACGTCCGCGCGTGGCGCCACTTCATCGAGATGAGGGGGGCCTCCTACGCCGACTGGGAGATCAGGCGGCTGGCGCTGATGGTGCTGGAGATACTGAGGGAGGAGTCCCCGCTGCTCTTCGGGGACTTCGAGGTCTCGGAGCTCCCCGACGGCACCCAGGTAGCGGAGTCGAAGTACCCCAAGGTCTGACCCGCCGGCATTCCAGGTCCGCCGAAAACGTCAGGGGAGGCCCCGGCCGGGGCCTCCCCTGTTTCACGTAACCCTAATTGGTCGTACTAGGCCCGCGCCCCCGCGCGGCGGCTCCGCACCACCAGCAGTCCCGCCGCCGACCAGCAGGATGGCCGAAGCGATGAGGGCCAGCTGCGCCAGGAACGGCACGGCCTCGTCTCCAACCGAGATGGTGTATGGAGGCCCTCCGGGCTGCAGTACGAATGTCGCCATCAACTGGGCCTGCCGGGTGACGCCTGGGGCGCCCTCGAAGGTGGAGCCGATGGCGTCCGAGCCGTTGAGCGAGGCTTCGAGGTTGGTGATCAGGGAGCCCGTACCAGCCAGTCCGGCCCCTGGCCCGAGGAGGACCTGGTCTATGAGAACGACGTTATCGCTCGCGATTATCCGGTCCCCGGCGACCTTGGCGTTGTTGACGCGCGTGGTGATTCCTTCCGCCTGCTCCATGAGGCCGGCGGAGTTGACCGTCATGGGATCGAGGTGTGGCGCCCTGCTGGCCGCCATGGACGCCGCGCCCGTAACGGCGGTGACGGCGTCGAGAATCGCGGGCAGATTGTCCAGGGAGTCTTGCACCCCTTGCTTGGTGGTCTCGAGGTCGTCATCGTCGAAGCCGTCGCGGGCCATGCTGGCGGGACCAAGGGCGGCCTCCAGCGCCGTCATGAGGTCGCTCACGAGCCCTTCGCTACCGGTCAGGTCCCTGATGTGGCCCATCGCGGAAATGGGGATCACGGCTGAGTACGCCATGTTGCCCGAGTGCTCGGGGTCGTCGTCCAGCGCGGGCTCTATCGTTATCACGACGACGCTGAACATGGCGAGCAAGTCGTCGCCGGTCTCCGACGTGTAGGTGTGGCTTATGGAGTTGTCTTCGGAGACCTCCATGACGCCCGTGCTCATCGTGGTCTTGCCGTCGTCGGAGACGAGCCAACTCTCGTAGGCCATGCCGCCGGCGAGGGGGTCCACGTTGACCAGCTCGTAGGTGATCGAGTCGTTGAGGGTGTCTTCGTCCGAGTTCGAGACGACGGCGGTGCCGGAGAACACGCCCTCCATCTCGTCCTCTGCTTCCTGGGCCAGGACTGTACCCGTGCTGACCGCCAGCATCAGGGCGGCAGCCAATAGGACCAGTAGCCTCTTGGGGTTGGTCATACTAAGCTCTCCTTTTTGACAAGGCTCTTCCACGTAGACGACGTTACATTACCACAATGCGGGCAGTGTGCAAAGACTCTTAGGGCGTATGTCGGGAGAAATTTCCTACATGCCGCCCAAGAGGACTCGCCGTCCGGTGGGTCCTGGGCTGCCTCCGGACCTCTCGACGGTAATGACTATCGATTCGAGGTCGGGCATGAGGGCGACCAGGCGGAGGCGCGCCTGGCCATGGCCGGCCGCGTCGACGGAGAACGTGCCCGCGCTGTACATGCCGCCGTCTCTCGTGAGCCACACCTGGTAGACCTTGTCCGCCGGGAGCTCCGGCATCTGGCGCACCGCGAGGAAGGCCCCCTCGCCGCTCGGGGGGCACGAGCACGACGCCGCGGGCGTCCGTCTCCGTTCCCTCCAGGAGGCGTATCGAGACGCCCGGCTGCAGGCCGAGGGGGTCGAGGAACAGCTGCTGATCGACGAGCTCGATCATATCGGGGCCGTTCGCCGCGACCTGCCTCGCGATGGCGTCCGGGGCGTCGCCCGGGCGTCCGCTGTACCAGACGCCGCCCAGCACCACGCCCACCAGCAGGGTGACCGCCACCGCCGGCGCGGAGTGGGCCGCCAGTCCGCGCCCGAGGGCGCTCAGACGGCCCATCCATCCCCGCCTCTCGCCCCGCCCCGCGTCGGCTTCGACGCGGGCGAGCAGCCTCTCCTTCACCCGCCGGGGCGCGGGCTCCATGGAAGAGAGCCTCGCGAGCAAATCGCTCTCGGCGTCCATCCTGGACGTGCATCCGGGACAGGCGGCCGCGTGGCCGCTCATATCCTCCGTCTCCGCCGGGCCGAGCTCGCCGAGCAGATACGGTACGCTGAGTTCTTCGGCCTCTCTACAGTCCATGCTCCATCGACTCTCGGCCCCCGGCGCCGAGCACGCCCCGCATCTTCCTCATTGCCAGCCGCATCCTCGTCTTGACGGTCCCCAGCGGCTGCTGGAGCTTGGAGGCTATCTCGGAGTGGGTCATCCCGCCGTAGTAGGCGAGCACCACCACCTCCCGCTGCTCCGGCCTCAGGGCCGACATCGCCTTCCGTATCTCGGCCCTCACCATCTGCAGCGCCGCGTACTTCATCGGGTCGTTGCGGCCGCCGTCGGGCTGGTTCAGCATGTCCACCTCGCGGCCCACGAGCGGCTGCTCCCGGCCTCTTGCGCTTCCTGATCTCGTCTATGACCCTGTGATGGCCGATGCTGAAGAGCCAGGAAGTCACCTTGCCCTTCTCCGGCGCGTAGCTGGAAGCCCTGCGCCAGACGTTGAAGAAGGTGTCCTGCACGGCCTCCTCGGCCGCGCCGGAGTCCCCCAGGATGTGGACGGCGAGGGCGTACACCGCCCCCGAATACCTGTCGTATAGCGCTTCCAACGCCTGCCTGCTCCCTCCCGCTATCTGGGCGATGAGCTCTTCGTCGCTCGGCGAAGGGCCGTCGGGCGCTTCGCCGGCCCGCACCGGGGTATACGACCCGGCGGGGGCTTGCGGATTCTCTGGGATTGGGGCTGTCGCTCTTTCCATCGACGACGCTCCTCGTGTTGTCCTTGGCCCGGCAGGGGCTGGACAAGTACAACGGCTGCGCCCGGCGTAGGTTAGGCGCCGCGCAGGGCGGCCTCCTGCGTCCTCAGCAGGCATGATATACCATTTTCGGCGAGGGTCAGCATCTCGTCCAGCGCGCTCCGCGAGAAGGAGCCGCTCTCGGCGGTCCCCTGCACCTCGACCATCTCGCCCCCGGCGGTCATGACGACGTTGAAGTCCCACCTCGGCCTTCGAGTCCTCCTCGTAGGACAGGTCGAGCAGCGGCGTACCCCGGACTATGCCGACGCTCGTGGACGCCACCGCGTACCTGATCGGCGACTCCTCCAGCTTGCCGCCCCGCGCCAGCCCCTGCACGGCGCGATGGAGGGCCACGTAGGCCCCCGTAATAGCGGCCGTCCTGGTGCCGCCGTCCGCCTGGAGCACGTCGCAATCGACGGTGAGGGTGCGCTCGCCCAGCCGCCGCAGGTCGACCGCGGCCCTGAGCGACCTGCCGATGAGGCGCTGGATCTCCTGGGTGCGGCCCCTGTTGCCCCTGACCTCCCTGGACGTCCTGGTATGGGTGGAACGTGGGGAGCATGGCGTACTCGGCGGTTATCCAGCCCTGTCCCGTGCCTCTCAGGAACGGCCGGGTCCCTTCTTCGACGCTGACCGCGCAGAGCACGCGGGTGCGCCCCGTCTCGATCAGCGCCGAGCCCTCGGCGTATTCCTGGACGTCCGTGGTGATGCGGACGTCCCTGAGCTGTGCGGGCGTCCTGCCGTCCGGGGCGCAAGCGTCAACCCTCCTTCCCGATGCGGCGAGTATAGCAGACGGGGGAAGCGGCCCCGGTCACGACCACTCGGAGGGCGCCTCCAGCAGGTCGAGCAGGCCGAGGCGTCGGCAGAAGGCGGCGTAACGGCCGCGCGGCGCGCCCTTCCAGCGCAGGTCGTCCAGGGTCTCGGCGATGGGCGCGTCCGAGCGCAGCGTGGCCAGGGTGCGGTAGAAGAGCGCGTCGCCGCGGCGGTCGGCAAGCTGCCGCGCCATGGACGCGGCGCCGCGGGGCGATACGGCCCACTCCGCCGGGTCCTCCGGCACGGCGTCGACGTGGGCGTACGCCGACAGCACCTGCGCGGTGGACTTCGCGCCCCAACGCGGGATCCCCGGGTATTCCGTCGGCGGAGTCGCCCACCAGGGCGAGGTAGTCCGGGATGGACTCCGGGCCGACCCCGAACTTGCTCCGGACGGCGTCCTCGTCGATGAGTATGCGCCGCCTCCTGTCCAGGCACACCACCCTGGACCCCTCGACGAGCTGCGCCATGTCCTTGTCCGGCGAGCAGACGACTACCTGCTCCACCTCCGGGCGGTCCTTCCACCTGTGGACCGCCGCGGCTATGGCGTCGTCGGCCTCGAACTCCACCATCGGCCAGACGACCAGCCCCAGGGCCGCGGCGGCCTCCTCGGCGAGGTCGAACTGCGCGGCCAGGTCCTCGGGGACGCCGGAGCCGTCCTTGTAGCCCTCGAACAGGTCGTTGCGGAACGACTCGATGACGTGGTCGAACGCGCAGCCCACGTGCGTCACGTCGGGCTGGGACAGGAGCGCCAGCATGGTCTGGATGAAGCCGCGTACGGCGCCGACGGGACGTCCCGTCGGGCGCCGCGGCCGGAGGCGCGCCGAAGTAGGCGCGGAACAGCTCGTAGGTGGCGTCCACCAGGTGGACCTTCATGGCAGGGTGCGAGCCTCCCTGGTATGGGAGCGCCTGCGCGTGAGGATCAGGCGGACCTCTTCTCGCGCGACGGCATCTCCAGCATCTTGCCGGTGGAGGTCGAGAGCAGGACGTCCTCGGAGCCCAGGATCGCGCCCTCGTCGACCTCGCAGCGGACGATGTCGTTCAGCGTGGGCAGCTCGTACATCACGTCGAGCAGGGCCCGCTCCAGGATGGACCGCAGCCCGCGGGCGCCTGTGCCCTGCTTGAGCGCCTCGTCCGCCGCCGCCGCCAGCGCATTCTCCGTCAGCGCCAACTCGACGTCGTCCATCCTGAAGAGCTCCTGGTACTGCCGCACCACCGCGATCTTGGGCTCGGTGAGTACGCGCACCAGGTCTTCCTTGTCCAGGCCGTTGAGGCTCACCACCACCGGGAGGCGGCCCACGAACTCTGGGATGAAGCCGTACTTGAGCAGGTCGTCCGAGGTAACATTGTCCAGGGAAAGCGCCGTTCTCCTTGGGATTGAAGTCCCGGGAGGCGTTGGCCTGGAAGCCGATGGTCGCCCTGTCCTTGGAGAGCCGCCACTCGACCATCTCGCCCAGGCCCTCGAACGCGCCGCCGCACATGAACAGGATGTTGTCGGGTGCGTATCTGGAGGAAGTCCTGGTGGGGGTGCTTGCGCCCGCCCTGGGGCGGCACGTTCGCCACGCAGCCCTCGATGATCTTCAGCAGGGCCTGCTGCACGCCCTCCCCGGACACGTCGCGGGTGATGGACGGGTTGGGGTTCTTGCGGGCGATCTTGTCTATCTCGTCGATGTAGATGATGCCCTGCTCGGCGCGTGGGATGTCGAAGTCGGCGGCCTGGATCAGCTGTAGCAGGATGTTCTCCACGTCCTCTCCGACGTAGCCCGCCTCGGTCAGCGACGTGGCGTCGGCTATCGCGAACGGCACGTCCAGGATCTTGGCGAGCGTCTGGGCCAGCAGGGTCTTGCCGGAGCCAGCGGGGCCGAGGAGGAGGACGTTGGCCTTCTGGAGCGCGACGTCGGAATATCGCTGCTTCGACCAGACCCGCTTGTAGTGGTTGTAGACCGCGACGCTCAGGACCTTCTTCGCTCGCTCCTGGCCGATTACGTAGTCGTCGAGCTTGTTGTAGAGCCACTTGGGGCTGACGCCCTTGGACATCAGGCCGCTGGCGTCTCGGAGCGGGGGTGGGGCTCTCCTCGGAGATGATCTGGCCGCACAGCCCGACGCACTCGTCGCAGATGAAGACCCTGTCGGGCCCGGCTATCAGGCGCTTGACCTGGGTCTGCGCCTTGCCGCAAAACGAACAGGTGTAGTTGCTGCTCTGCTCCCCCCGCGGTGGTGGCATGTTATCCCTCTCGCCCGCCTATTCCCAGCGCGGGCGCCGGGCCTGGAATGCGCTTGTACACGAGGCGCGTCATCGGTATTCGATACCCTTCGAGTCGGTCTATCCGGTGGCTCAGGAGGCGGCGGCCGCCGCTTCTTCCTCTTGCGAGGCCGCGAGCACGTCGTCGACCAGCCCGTACTCCTTCGCCTCCTCGGCGCTCAGGTAGTAGTCCCTGTCGGTGTCCCTGGCGATCTTCTCGTACGTCTGCCCGGTGTGGCCGGAGAGTATCTGCCTCATCTTGTCCTGCATCCGCAGTATCTCTCGGGCGTGGATCTCGATGTCGGACGCCTGCCCCTGCGCGCCGGAGATCGGCTGGTGCATGTGAACGGTGGCGTTGGGAAGAGCGAAGCGCTTGCCCGGCGAGCCCGCGCAGAGCAGCACCGTAGCCATGCTGGCGGCCATGCCTATGCATATGGTGGACACGTCGGGGCGGATTAGCTGCATCGTGTCGTAGATGGCGAGGCCGGACGTGATGACGCCTCCGGGTGAGTTGATGTAGAAGTGGATGTCCCTCTCCGGGTCCTCCTTGTCTAGGAACAGTAGCTGCGCGATTATCGCGTTGGACACGGGGTCGGAGATGGGGGTCCCCAGGAAGATGATGCGCTCCTTCAGGAGCAGCGAGTAGATGTCGTATGCCCTCTCTCCGCGCGCGCCGCTCTCCACCACCATCGGGATCACGTTTTCGGGACGGGTCGTCAGATTCAACTGCCCTTCTCCTTTGGAGTTCTCACCATCTCCCGACGGCTCTGCCGTCCGGTCTTGTTCCCGCTCGATCTCGTC
>CAXXVN010000008.1:0-20640 GCA_963664035.2 Dehalococcoidia bacterium
TCTCAGTCAGCGCCATTAAGGTGCTGCGCTTCTTCCAGCGCGAACCGCCCGACGACGCCGACTCCCTCGACGTGCCGCCCCACGTCCTCCGCGAGACCGCCCGAGCCCTCCGCAGCTACACCACCTACGTCCTCGAAAGGGACCTCAAGAGCGCCCGCTTCATGAACCTGGTCGCGGCTGAAGCGCCCCGCTCTTGGTAGAGTCATCTGGAGGCTTGTAGGAAGCCGCCGCTCTGTGAAGAGTCCCCGTGGACGGGACATGTCAGGGCCCTAGGGAGTGAAGCTGTGCAGCATCGTCTCCAGGTCCAGGATATTGGACCGCTGTCCAGCGCCGCAGATGCCCCCCTCCACGACGACGCCGTAGCTCCTGCCATTGTGGGAGGCGATGAGCACGCGGTGGATGCGGTCTATGGAGCAGTACGTGGGCGATTCGTGCCCATAGTAGCGTATCCAGTAAGAGACCAGTCCATCCACAGACTCTCGTTCGAATGACTTCACTTCGGCCTCGTCCCATCCTCGCGTCCACTGCTCCCATCCGTCCCGGTCCGATTCCGCAAGCCGCGCGAGCTCCTCGTCATGGACGGCGTCGCCGGGCAGGCGAGTGTACCTGATGCGGATCTCCATCGATGGCGCGGACAGCAACGTTTCGTGCGCGTCTTCCCGTTCGACTCTCCAGCCGGGGAGCATATCTATGCTGTAGCCGAAGACGCTGTGCTCGTACGCGCCGCCCGCGCCCGTCATCCACGGCGTCGCAACGCCGGAGCTCGAAACGTGGCGAATGTGGCCGGGGGAGTCCGCTGCCACAGGTGTCAGGGCTCCGTAGAACTCCTCGAGGCGTTTGAGGACCCCTCGCGGGAACATCGCCAGGTGCCGTCTCGGAATGGCGTCGTGTATCGAGAAGTAGGCCGTAGAGACGCCGGCGAAGAACTCGTCCACGTTGACCATGAGGCCCTCGCCATAGCCCAGGTCCGCCTCGAGCGTATCCTGTCGCAGATCTACCCAGGCCGCGTAGTCCTCCACCGAGAAACATAGGTTCATCAGGTGGTGCGCGAACTCGTGAACGGCCACCCAGTAGCCTTGGTTGGGATATTCGGGGTCGGGAATCAGGCTCTGCTCGGACGCCGCCGACACGGGGTTGTCCTTGACGCCGCCGAGGCCGTAGATCAGCCCGCTTTCGTACGGTCGGCCCCACATGTCCTTTCGCCCTCTCAGGTACGCGAACTCCGGCAGATCGGTCACGGGCGTGTCCTTGGGGAATATGGCGAAGGCGGAGTCGAGATTGCCGATGCAGTCGGCGATGTCTCGTCTTCCGTCCAGCATGAGCGCGACGATGTTCGCAGCCACCTGCAGCGCCTCAGGGTCCACCCCGTCGGGCGCTTTTATCGTGACGCCGCGCACGGGGGCGCGCTGGGCGTAGTAGCCGCTCCCGGGCGCAGTCCTCTCGATCTGGACGAACGGCGTGGCGGTAGGCGTCGGCGTGTGAGTGGCTGTGGGAGTGGGCGTGCTGGTGGGCGTGGGAGTGGGCGTGCTGGTGGGCGTGGGCGTAGGCGTGCTGGTGGGCGTGGGCGTAGGTGTGCTGGTGGGCGTGGGCGTAGGTGTGCTGGTGGGTGTGGGCGTAGGTGTGCTGGTGGGTGTGGGCGTAGGCGTGCTGGTGGGTGTGGGCGTAGGCGTGCTGGTGGGTGTGGGCGTAGGTGTGCTGGTGGGCGTAGGCGTGCTGGTGGGTGTGGGCGTAGGTGTGCTGGTGGGCGTAGGCGTGCTGGTGGGTGTGGGCGTAGGTGTGCTGGTGGGTGTGGGCGTAGGTGTGCTGGTGGGTATGGGCGTAGGTGTGCTGGTGGGCGTGGGCGTGGGTGTCGGCGTGCTGGTAGGCGTAGGAGTGGGCGTCGTTGTGCTGGTGGGCGTGGGCGTAGGTGTGCTGGTGGGCGCGGGCGTAGGCGTGCTGGTGGGCGTGGGTGTGGGCGTGCTGGTAGGCGTGCTGGTGAGCGCGGGCGTAGGCGTGCTGGTGGGTGTGGGCGTATGAGTGGCCGTAGGAGCAGCCGCAACAGCGAGAGTTGGAGAAGGAACGTCCGTAGGGGCGGGCGTAACGTCAGAGTCGAGACTGCAGGCGACGCCCGCAGCCAGCAGAGCAGCAGCAGACAACCATACACTGCCGATCCACGGACCAACATTCAGTTTCATGTCCGCCTATCCGAATGCCCTCTGGGCCGGAATTGCATATGACCCCAAACGACAGGGAAGAACCCAGAGAGCCCCGTCCAAGGGCTCACCGGGCAGCCCAACTAAGCAGCGACAGGTACAGCCGCTCGGGCAGCACCCACTTCGCCGCCAGGGCCATCCGCGCGTCCGGTCCCACCACGTACCGCAATTTAGGCCGCCGCGACCGGATTATCTTCCGTATCACCCGCGCGACCTTGGCGGGGTTGCCCGCCGTGGGCCCGTACTCCGCGCGCTCCGTGCGCCGCGCCACCGTTCCGCCGTATGACATCGAGTCCGAGCCGGCCGCGGCCACCTGGTTCTCCAGGAACTTCGTCCTGAACAGCCCAGGCTCCACGATTGCGACCCTCACCCCTAGCGGCCACAGCTCCATCCTCATCGACTCGCTCATGCCCTCCAGCGCGAACTTGCTCGCCGAGTAGGCGCCGCTGAACGGCATCCCGATGCGTCCCACCACCGACCCGACGTTGACTATGGTGCCCTTGCCCCTCTCCACCATCCCCGGCAGCACCGCCCGCGTCAGCCGCAGCGCCGCGAAGACGTTGGTCTCGAACTGCGCCCGCATCTCCTCCGACGACACGCTGTGCAGCGGCCCGCGCAGCCCGTATCCCGCGTTGTTGACCAGCGCGTCGACGCCCCCAACATCCCGCAACAGTCCCGGCATCACCTCGTCCACCGACGCCTCAGAGTTGATGTCCAGCTCCACCGCGCGGATGGGCAGCCCCCGCTCTTCGGCCTCTCGCCGCAGGCCGTCCAGCCGGTCCATCGACCTGCTCGCGGCGATGACGCTGTACCCGTCCCCGGCCAGCAGCCGCGCCGCGGCCAGCCCGATCCCCGAGGACGCCCCGGTCACCATCACTGTCTCCCGTGCCATCTAACCGCCCCTCGCTACCGCGCGCCGCCAGCGCGGGCAAATCGCAATTCGTTCGCCCCCTCATCATCCCAAATCCCCCCATCATATGAATCACAGTTCAGACCCCCGCGATGCGCTCCAGCATCCAGGGGTTCCGGGCCCCGTAGTAGTCGCCGCTGGGCCGCGCGGGCCTCACGTCGTCCGACACCCGCCTCGTGAACACCACCATGTCCAGCATCTCGTCGCCGTCCCGAAGCCGCCCGCTATACCGTCCCTCCTCCGAGAACCCGGCCTCGCGCAGCAGGTCCATCTGCTCGCCGTCCCGCTCCCCGACGTACACCTGCAATACGCCGATAGACATCTCGGCAGCCTGCGCCGCCGCCGCGTCCAGCAGCTCCCGCGCCTGCCCGAAGTATGCCGGGCACACGCGGAAGCTGAGCTGCGCCGCGTGCTGCTCCTGGAAGGTGTCCATCCGCTCGAACGCAGCGAGTCCCACGACGCGCTTCCTAGGGTTCTCCAGCACGAGACAGCCGCCCCGCCCGTCCTCGATGCGCCGCAGCACCTTCACGAAGTGGCTCTCGTACCGCATCTCCCGGAACGCCTTCGTCAGGTAGTCCTTCACGAGCCAGTCCGGCTCAGGATGGTTGTATAGCGCCGAGGCGTAGGGCAGGTCCGCCCACGTCGCCTCCCGCACGCGCGCCGCGCCGTTGTCGGAAAAAAAACTCTCCTCGAAGTCCTCCGCGCCCGGCGCGAGGTACCTCAGCCCGTCCCCGATCGTGTACCAGAAGCCGTGCTTCTCGTACAGCGACCCCGCGATGGGGTTGGCCGTACACAGCATCAGCGCGAGGCCGCCCTCCGCGTTGAACTTCTCGATCAGCACCGACATCAGCGCCGACATGATCCCCTTCGACCGGTGCTCCTCCGCCGTCTCCACGAACTGGATCAGCCCCACTTCGCGGTTGTACGTCGACGTGTAGTACGCGAGCGACCCCACCAACTCCGGCCCGATCTCCCCCACCGCGTAGGGCGTGTACAGCCACGGCCTCAGCTCGCCCGAGATCAACTCCTCCTTGATCTCCCCCCACAGCCAGTTCACCAGCCGCCCGTCCGGCGACCGCCGCGCATACTCCGTCAACGGCGGCTCCACCACGCTGATCGCCATCCGCTCGCCGGACCTCAAGTCTACGGAACCTACCTCGGACATCCTTCACCTCCCAGGGCAACCGAGTATACCACCGGCTGCTCAGGTCGTCGTGGGGGTGCGCAAGTGCGTAACTGTTCAGAGTACAGGAGGGCAACCACAAGGGCTGCACCCTACGGGATGGAAGCCGTAGTCGTAGGGGCGTCCCTTGTGGGCGCCCTGGACGAGGAACGCACCAACTCTGAACAGTTGCCCAAGTGCGTCGAGATGATGCGAAAAAGGTGTCAGGATATATTGAAGCGAACGTTCGCAGCAGCTATGATAGGAGCTGTGCTGTAGGTACGATTGCCCACAGCGCAAGAGATACGCCAAGAGGCATCGAAGAACGATTGGTATGTGTTCGATAATGGGCTTGAGCACTCTCGTGGATTTCCCAAGATGATGCGTGACACTCTTCCAAATTGGCTTGGGGATGCGCCTCGGATATTTTCTCGTTTTGCAGAGGAGTTCTTTGACAAGGGGTTGGCACTATGACCGACCCGAAGCTCCGAACGGCTCTTCAACCGATAGTCCAAGAGTATGGCCTGGGAACGGTCCTCAGATCCTTGGCAGAGATTGCAGACGCCCGGAAGGCCAATGTCGAGCGCCCAGCGACGTTGGCCAACGGCAGTTCGAACGGCAGCAAGCAAAGAAGACCAAAGGTCACTGCTCCGGAATATGTGGAAAAGATGGAACTTCCCCTAGAGAAGTCTGCGGCGGTGACCGAGCTCGCAGAACGATTCCAGCACAAGTCCTTCTTGCCTACCTTTCACGCCGTCACCGAGTTCTGCCATGTGTATGGTATTGAGGTCCCTGCTTCCAGGAGCCGCATAAGCGCCATCCCAAGGGTCTTCAAGTTCATAGCGGACATGGAGACGAACGAAGTCCAGAGAATACTGGACGATGGGATGTTCTCCGGCCCGTCGAAGCTGGCCCCCATTGCCGACGCGATCCGTAACTACAGCCGCGCGGCCTCTCGCTAACCTCAGACTGACCGGAGCATCCGTCATCCTCGTTCTTCCCACTAACCCTTGGAGGCCGCACGCCGTGCGGCCCTGAGGACCCAAGGAAGCAGCCGTTGCCAGACCGACCTAACATCCTCTTCATCCTCACCGACCAGCAGCGCTTCGACTCGATGAGGTGCTACGGCAACGACTGGATCGAGACGCCGAACCTGGACGCCCTCGCGGACAGGAGCTTCGTCTTCGAGCGCGCGTACGTGACGCAGCCGGTCTGTACGCCGTCGCGGTCGTCCATAATGACGGGGCTGTACCCGCAGACGGCGGGTACCGTCAGGAACGGCATCCCGCTGCGGCCGGACACCAAGACCGTCGCGGAGATGGTATCGCCCGACTATGTACGCGCCCACTACGGCAAGTGGCACCTCGGGGACGATACTACCGCCCAGCACGGCTTCGAGGACTGGATCAGCATCGAGGGCGTACACACTCCGCGCGAGCGGCCGCCTGAGGCCGAAGTCGTCGAACCCGACTACAACCGCTTCCTGCGCGCCAACGGCGTGGAGCCGCCCCCGCGCGGCGTCAGCTACGAGGCATGGGCCGCCGGCGCCGGGCTGCCCGAGGAGCTGACGCAGGCCGCGTTCCTGGGCAACGAGGCGACGCGCTTCCTCCGGGAGTACCCGCTCTCGCCCCATGGCGGCCGCCCGTTCATGCTCTACGTCAGCTTCTTCGAGCCGCACCCGCCGTACACGGGGCCGCTGAACGGCCTGTACGACCCTGCCTCGGTCCAGGTGGGGCCGGCGTTTCTGGAGCGGCCAGAGGGGGGCGCCCTGGTGAACCGCCTCAGGGCGGACTACTACCTGGCGGGCAACCTGAACCCACTTGGCGTCGAGGGCGGCGACTTCCACGACACGACCACCGAGGCCGGTTGGCGAAAGCTGCGCGCTCAGTACTTCGCCAACGTGACGCTCGTGGACCGCAACGTTGGCCGGATCATGAGCGCCCTGGAAGAGTCCGGCATGGCGGACGAGACGATAGTCGTCTTCACGAGCGAGCACGGCGAGATGGCCGGCGACCACGGCATGCTGGAGAAGCGCAGTCTGTACGAGGAGGCGTCCCGGGTGCCGCTGCTGGTCCGCGTTCCGTGGCTGTCGACCCGGCAGACCCGTGTCGGCGGCGTCTTCGGCCATGTCGACCTCGCGCCGACCCTGCTGGACCTGGCAGGCGATCCGGCGCCGTACCACCTGGAGGGCGAGAGCCGCGCCCCGGTGCTACGCGGCGAGGCGAGCTTGGACGGGAACGCGGCCTTCCTGCAATGGAACGGAGTCGGCGACCGCAATCTCGGCACCCCCGAGATCAACCGCCTGATTGCGGAGCCGTGGCGCGGCGTAGTTACCGGCGACGGGTGGAAGCTGAATCTCAGCCCCGGCGACCGGTGCGAGTTGTACGATCTGAACGCCGACCCTCACGAGATGCGCAACCTCTTCGACGACCCGGCCCACCGCGAACGGGTCCGCGGCATGTCGGCGCGCGTCCGGGTCTGGCTCGACCGCGTAGGAGACACGACGCCCCTGCCCGGCGTATGAGCCCGTGGGATATGGATGACTGAGCTCGACGACCCCTACTACAAGAAGACCGTTCCCTTCAGGATCGGCGGCCTGGACCTGTCGTTCCGTGTTTCGCAGACCCTGTTCAGCAGCCATGGCATAGACGCCGGCACCGAGTTCCTGCTGCGGACCCTTCACCGTACCGGGACCCGGTTCGAAAAAGTGCTGGACCTTGGCTGCGGGTACGGCCCCATCGGCGTGGCCCTGAAGGCCCTGGACCCCACGGCAACCCTGCACGTGGTCGACCGGGACGCGCTGGCCGTCGCGTATGCCGCTCGAAACGCGCATCTGAACGGAATCGACGACGCCGTGACCTACGCCAGCATAGGGTTCGACGACGTGGAGGACAGGGACTTCGACCTGATCGCCGCGAACATCGCCGGAAAGGCCAATCGAGAGGTGATCGCATCCTGGCTGCGAGACGCGCCGCTCTACGTTCGCGACCAGGGGCAGGTAGCCATAGTGGTCGTCTCGCCCCTCGAGCCGTTCGTAGCTGAAGTGATCGGTGGGATACCCGGGGCCAGGGTCGTGCTCCGGAAATCAAGAGCGGGGCACGCCGTGTTCATCTACGCCGTCGACCGCGCAGAGACGCCCGCGGGCCTGCCGGCGGGCTCGTTCGATCGCGGCGACTACGATCGCGCCCAGTCCGTCTTTTCGCGTGGACAGGTCCAATACCGCATGACGACCGTCTTCGGACTTCCACAATTCGACTCGCTTAGCTATCGCACGTTGCTGTTGATCGACGTCCTGCGCAGCCTGGACGCGCGGTCAGCCAGGGCTCTGGTGCTGAACCCCGGGCAGGGCCACATTCCGGTTGTCCTATCGAAGACCCTCACGCCGGCCTCCATCGACATGCTGGATAGGGACCTGCTGGCCCTGCGCTGCTCGGAGAGAAACCTCCTGCTCAATGGGTACGACGGCGCGAGTGTTTCAACCAGCCATCAGCCGGGGATGGACGGCGACGGACCCAAGTACGACCTCATCGTCGCGGAAATGAGGGACGCCGAGGGGCCCGACGTGATCGCCGCTCACTTCCGGCAAGCCGTCTCTCGCGTCGCCCCGGGCGGCCGTATCGTAATTGCCGCAAGCTCCGCCGCCATTACGCGGCTGGCCGCCGTGTGCAGGAGGGAGCGCCTCGGCGCCATCGAGGAGCGCAGGCGCCGACACGGCAGCAGCGTAATGGTCGTAGCACAAACTTCGCGGAGCCTCTCCACGCGCTCTTGACTACTGCGAACGCAAGTGCTATTCTCTCCCCATGCACAACCCAGCCATTGCGCCGATAACACATAGGGCCTCAGCCGGAGGCCCCGGGACCGCGTCCCAGGATGTCTCAATAGCGGCCTGCATGCGTCCCATCCGTATCTCACAAGCGCTCCATATCGGCTCCGCGAAGCCCAAGGCCCAGATAGGAAATGGAACAAAATGGAACAGAATGGAACATCTTTTCGGCGGTAGGGCCTCAATAGCGCCCTGAATGTAACTGTTCAGAGTTGGTGCGTTCCTCGATCCAGGGCGCCCACAAGGGACGCCCCTACGATACAGCCTCCATCCCGTAGGGTGCAGCCCTTGTGGCTGCCCTCCCGTACTCTGAACAGTTACCTCCAGTTCCCTGAATGGCCGCTCTCGACGCCTTCGCCCAGGTATGCTAGAGTGCCTTCCGCAGCCGCGGTTGGGAGTGCTAAGTAGATGATCCCGGACTACCTGGAGAGCCTGGAGGGCGTGGTCCAGCAGGCCATCGACGAGGGCAGCTTGGGTACCCCAAGGTACCTCAGGTGCGTCGCCGCAGTCCTGGAGGAGGATAGCCTCGAGGAGGCAGTCGGCGCGCTGGCCGGCCTCGCCTCCGCGTGGTTCGGCGCGGAGCCGAGCAGCCGATACACGCTGGGCGGCGACGGGTCGGTCTACCTCACCGAGATGCGGCAGTGGTCCCTGGGCCAGGGCGCCATAATCACCGTCTCGCATACGCAGTGCGTCCCGACGCTCGACCTGATGCTCGTCGGCAGCCGCGGGACCCTGTACCACGAAGGGTAGGGGAGGCTACGGAATTGGCGGAATACGGAGTCCTGCTCGTAGGCGGCAGCCGCACACACCAGGAGAGCCACGCCAGGGTCTTCGCCGACCACCCAAGTTGCCGCCTAGTGGCGGTCACCGACGAGGAGGGCGTCTCCGACTACAGGGCCGAGCTTGACCGCAGGCTCGCCCGTGAGCACGGCGTCCCCTACGTGCCCGCCCTCGAGGACGCCCTGAAGCTGGACGTCCAGGTCGTCTCCTCCACGCCCGAGGTGGAGCGCCGGGGCCGCGTCGCCGTCCGGTGCATGGAGGCCGGCAAGCACGTCTACCTCGACAAGCCCCTCGCCAGCACCATCGCCGACATCGACGCCATAGTCCAGGCCGCCGACGCTACCGGCGTCACGGCCCAGATGTTCACCACCATACGCTCCCATTGGGCCCAGGCCGCCAGGCGGGCCGTCGCCGACGGCGCAGTCGGCGAACTGCAGGCCGTCCACGTCGAGAACCTGTTCGCCAAGGGCAGGGCGGGCACCGTGCCGGACGGCGTCGTGCGACAGGAGAAGGAGCGGATGGGGCAGGTCACCTTCGTCGAGGCCAAGCGCGAGATGTTCGACGTGAGCATCTACTGCGTCGCCCTCGCCCATTGGCTCACCGGACGCCGCGCCGAGAGCGTCTACTGCCAGACCGGAAACTACTTCCACGCCCAGCACGCCCGCGTCGACGTCGAGGACTTCGGCGCAATGGCCATCAGGATGTCCGGCGGGCTCACCGCCACGATCGTGTCGGGCCGCTTCGGCTGGACAAGCCACCCCCAGAACGGCCCCCAGCGGATCATCCTGATAGGTACCGAGGGCTCCCTCACATTCGACGCCTACCGCCCAAGGGTAGAGATATACAACGACGACCCCGACCAGGCCCATCCGCCGCTGCACCTGGGAGACCCGATGGCCATGTGGGGTTCCACCGCCGTCGAGAACCCGCCCATCCCCAAGAAGCGCTGGGCCGCCTTCGACCGGTCCGACGCCATGGTCGCCGACGTGGCGGACTTCATCGACTGCATAGAGACCGGGCGCAGGCCGGAGATCGACCCGCGCGTCGCCGCCGCATCCACGGAGGTCATCCTAGGGGGCTACGCCTCCGCCGCGAGAAGTGAGGAGGTCGCCCTCCCCCTGCCCAGGGAGTGACGCCGGGGCCTAGCAGCAAGTCCCCTCTCCCTTCCTACTGCTCCAACATTGTTGAAATGATGGCTGACCTTGGAATCCCCTCCCCCATTTTGGGGGAGGGTTAGGGTGGGGGCGCAACTGCCTCGCGCAGTATTCTTGCCACCCTTCATTGCTAGGTTGTCGGTCCACTAACTCCACTCGTCGTCAGGCGGCCAGACGTTGTAGGCGCCGCGTCCCGCGCCCGTAGGCCCGTCCTCCCGCCACTCCGCCGTGGCGCCCCGCCACCTCGTGAAGTGCGGCGCCTTCGTATGCGCCTCGAACGCCGCCTCATCCACGTAAACCTCGTACAGCCATATCCGGTCCGGGTCGTCACCGTCCTGCACGACGTCGAACCGCAGGCACCCGGGCTCGTTCTCCACCGAGCCCTTCGCGTCGAGGACCATCTCCTCCACGAACCTGTCCCTGAACCCCGGCTTTATCTGGATCGGCGCAACTATGATGTACATACGCGCTCCTTGTCGCTTGTCATACCGGCCGTTTCGTCATACCGGCCGTTTTCGTCATACCGGCGAAAGAACGTCACCCCGTACTCCGATACGGGGCCGGTATCCATCCCCGGAACGTAGCGGGCTGCCGGATCACGCGGTCGTCATCGCCCTGCTCGCCGCGCCGACGCCCGCGCCCGCCCCAACCTCGAACCCCGCCTCCGGCAGCACCTCCTCCAGCGCCGCCAGCAGCGCCATCACGTTCTCCAGCCGGCACGACGCCCCCATTAGCCCGATGCGCCACACCCTGCCCGCGAACTGCCCTAGCCCTCTGCCTATCTCGATGTTGTACCGCCGCAGCAGCGCCTGCCGGACGTACAGGTCGTCCACCCCTTCCGGTATCCACACCGGCGTAATCTGGTTCAGCCGGTGCTCCGGCGCGACCACCAGGTCGAGCCCCAGCGCCTCCAGCCCGGCCCGCAGAGCGGCCGCGTTCCGGGCGTGGCGCGCGTAACGCTCCTCCAGCCCCTCCTCCAAGGCCATCCTCAGCCCCTCCCGGAGCCCCAGGATCATGCTGACCGGCGCCGTGTGGTGATAGACGTGCTCTTCGCCCCAGTAGTTGGCGATCAGCCCCAGGTCCAGGTACCACGACGCCGGCTTGTGCTTGCGCGCCTTCACAGCCTCGTGGCTCCTTGGACTCAGAGCCGCCGGCGACAGCCCAGGCGGGCACCCGATGCACTTCTGAGTCGCCGAGTAACAGTAGTCTATGCCCAGCTCGTCCACCGTCACCTCAGTACCCCCCAGCGAGGTCACGGCGTCCACCATGAACATGGCGTCATGCTCGTGCGCCAGCCGCGAGATGTCCTCCAGCGGCTGCAATACCCCCGTAGACGTCTCGGCGTGGACGGTGGCGACCACCTTCACGCGCTCGTGCTTCTTCAGCTCCTCCTCCAGCATCTCCGCGGGGAACGGCTTCCCCCAGTCGGAGCGCAGCATCACGAGGTCCGCGCCCACCCTTTCGGCCATGTCCGCCATCCGCTCGCCGAAGAACCCGCACACGCACAGTATCGCCGTGTCGCCCGGCTCCAGCAGGCTGTTGATCCCCGCCTCCATGCCCGCCGAGCCGGTGCCCGACAACGCCATCGTCACGCCCTCCTCGGTCTGGAACACCGTCCTCAGCAGCTCGGACACCTCGTCCAGCACCAGCATGAAGTCTGGGTCCAGGTACCCGATCACGGGCGACATCATCGCCCGCAGCACCCTCGGCTCGGCGTTGCTCGGCCCCGGTCCGAGCAGCAACCGGGGCGGCAGTTCGGGCATCTTCGACTCCGGCAGCGTATTCTTCGGCATGCGCAGCTTCCTCTATGCAGATGGGCTAGCCCCTGGAAAGGCCGCGCGCATTATATGCGCCACGCGTCGCCCCTGTCACGCCTCACCCCTGCGCGGCCCAACGCGGCACTCCCCACGCGACCGTCCGATGGCATACAATGCCCCCACTTCAGTGGGGAGACCGAGACATGGCAAACGAAATCCTGGACAGGCTCCGGCGCTACGCGCCCGCCGACGCCGAGCTCGTATACGACCGGAGCGCCGAGCACGTCAACATGATCGAGTCGAAGGACGGCGGGCTGATCGGCTTCACCCAGGGTGACAGGATCATCTCGTCCGCAGACGGCAAGACGTGGTCCGACCCTCGGCCCATGCGCCGCGCCTCGTCGTCGGGCGAGGAGCACAGGGGACTCATGCATCCCCAGCGCCTCAAGTCCGGCGCCATCGGCGCCTTCACCGCCCCCACGGGCAAGGGCAAGCGCTGGAAGGGCGAGGTCGATGGCCAGTACGGCCACAGCCTATGGTTCACCACATCGCGGGACGAGGGCGCGAGCTGGTCCGAGCCCGTCATGCTCTCCGAGCCGTTCAACAACGCCGTCATGCACGGCGCCACCGTCACCCACACGGGCAGGGTAGTGGTGTCCGCCTACAACCTCGTTGGCGAGCACCTGCGCGAGATGTGGGTCAACGTCGAGGGTAGCCGCGCCACTTACGGCGACGAATGGATAAGCGTCGGCCCGCACGGCTACGACGCCTTCATAACCTACTGCTGGGCCTACTTCTCCGACGACGAGGGCCGGACCTGGCGCACCAACGACAAGAAGGGCGTGTGGGCCGCCGGCGGCGAGCTCTTCGTGAACCGCGACCACTCCGCCGGAGGCCACTGGCGCGCGAACGAGCCCGTCGTCGCCGAGGCCGCCCCCGGGCTGCTGCTCATGCTCCAGCGCACCCCGCTCGGGCGCCTCTACCAGTCCTGGTCGTCGGATAACGGGACGTCCTGGTCGCAGTCCGAGCCCACCTCCCTCGCCTCCGCGCTGGCCCCGGCCGCCCTCGCCAAGCTGCCCGACACCGGCGACCTCCTGGTCGTCTGGAACCAGGCCTCCCGCGACGAGATCGAGCGCGGCGTGCAGCGCCACAGGCTCTCCACCGCCATCAGCAAGGACGGCGGCGCATCGTGGCTGCGCGGACGCAACATCTTCTCGCAGTACGGCGAAGGCGACCGCAGATACGTCGAGCCCCCGCCGTTCGGCAGCTACCGCGCGATGGAGATAGCCCCCAAGCTGCCCCCGGACACCGCAAACGGCACGTACCCGCACATAACGCTCTGGCAGGACAGGGTCATAGTCCAGTTCGGCTTCTCCTTCCACGTCCCGGCGCAGGGCGCCGAGAACCCCACGGAGGCCGGCCGGTTGGGAGGCCAGGTCCGCATCAGCCTGCCAACCTCCTGGTTCTACCACGACCTGCGCCCCTTCGGCTAACATTGCCCAGGGCGCCCGGGTTTAGTAGCTGCAGGCTGCGGTCACTCATCCACGATGGCCTTCAGTTGTTTCATCAGCGGTGGGAGATCGTTATGAAGGATCTCCCAGAGGGCATCGTAGTCAACCTGGTCGTAGCCATGGATCAAGCGATTTCGCAGGTTGATCGTCCCCCGCCAGGGAACTGCCGGATGCTGTGAACGGAACTCGTGGGGGACTCGCGCTGCTGCTTCCCCAATGACGGCCATCAGGTGTAGCAACGAATACCTGAGCGACCTGTCGGAGTCCAAATCGGACCGGGAACGCCCCGAGCTCATCTCCCTGGCTTCCCTGGCATGGTCGAGCATGTGGCGTACGTACACCAGGGGGTCACGCCGAGACATATATCGTCTCCGCTTCTTCGAGGACCTCCTGCCGGAAATAGGGGCTCAGGCTTTGCGCAGTGTTCAGGTCCACACGTCTTCCGAAGATATCGGACAGCTCGTCCGGCAGATCGGAAAAGAAGGCCAGTCCAGGCGTACACCCTGGCTCGAACTCCACCAGCACGTCGACGTCGCTTTCCGGCGTGAAGTCGTCCCGCACTACCGAGCCGAACAGCGCCATCGTCCTTATGCGATGGCGTTGGCAGAAGTCGGATACCCGGTCCTGGGGAATGTGAATTCGCGTGCCCATGATCACATGTCGCAGGACCGCCAGGACTCCGTGTCGTCCCGTGGCGAGTAGCCGATCTCCTCGCGGGCGTTCTCGATGTCGTGGATGCGCCACCTGTTCCCGGACACGCCGTAGTACACCCCGAAACGCACGCTCTCCGGCGCCTCGATGCAGCTCGATACCAGCCCAGCCAGGTCGCGGTGCGTGAGCAGCGTCGAGAAGTGGCGTATGTTCAGGGGCCGGTTCTCGCGCACGACGGTGCCTATCCTGAGGCACAGCGCCGACAGGCCGAAGCACTCCGAGAAGTAGCGCCCCGAGGCCTCGCCGAACGCCTTGGCGATGCCGTAGGGCCCGTCCGGGCGTATCGGCATGTCCACGGTGATCCTGGGCAGCGTCTCAGGGTCGAGCCCGTCGTACCTGCCCGCCACCACGTCGGAGTAGGGCGGGTCGTTCTCGTACAGCCCCGTGACGTGGTTCGAGCTTGCGAAGACGACGCGCCGCACTCCGGCCTCCCTGGCCGCCTCCAGCACGTTGTACGTCGCGGGGATGTTGTTGGCGTACACGGGGCCCCACGGCGTGTACATCTCGGACGCGGCGGCCAGGTCCACCACCGTGTCCACGCCGCTGAACGCCGGCGCGATGGCGTCCCGGTCCGTCGTATCGGCCACCACCGAGTTCGGCGCAGGCCGCCTGTCCAACCCCTTCACCACGTACCGCCCCTCGAAGGCGCTGCGCAGCACCCCGCCTATCAGTCCGGCCGCCCCGGTTATCAGGACTGTACGTGTGTCGTTCAAGTTTAACCTAGAATCAGCAGTGGAGGGTCCGTGTCCAGGAACTCGATCACCACGTCAGCGCCACGCATCCCCCTGCTCTCGATTGAATCGAGCACCTCGTCCATCGAGTTGCCGATAGCCAGGACTCCATCCTTCCCCATGGCTGCCCATCTACCGGGGTGCTTCCGTGTCAGGACGGCGCGCTCGGCTCTCATGCGCTCGACGATTTCGTGATATTCACGCATGCCCGCGGCCAATTCGTTGACACCGCCCAGTCCATCGATGACCTCCCGCACGTACCCCGCGTCCCTCAGTTGGGTCATGCTGTTTGCAGTCCCAGGCAAAGTTCCACTCCCGTCACCCTGGTCGGATGGCTTCAGCCGCCCAACTCTAAGTTACCACAAAGCCAGAGCCTCGCGCTTGGGCCATCCCCGCAGCCTGCTATGCGGCGCGCCTTCGGAAGATGCGCCGCAGGAGCGCCGGGATGCTATCGTTGGCCAGGGTGTACACGACCGGCACGACCACCAGCGTCAGCACGGTCGAGCTCACGAGGCCGCCGATAACCACCGTCGCGAGCTCCGCGCTCAGGATCCCGCCCTCCGAGGCCACGAACGCCGCGAGCGGCAGTAGCGCGAAGCTGGTGGTGAGGGCCGTCATTAGAATCGGCCGCAGGCGGACGCGCCCCCCCTGTATCAGGGCGTCGTACACGCTCAGGCCCTTGTCCCGTAGCTGCTCCACGAACGCGATCAGCACTATGGCGTTGGTCACGACGACGCCGATGAGCAGCAGGATGCCCATCATGGCAGGCAGCCCCAGGGAGCGGCCCGTGATCGCGAGGGCGGCCAGGGCGCCGATGAGCGCCAGCGGCAGGCTGGTAACGATGACGAACGGGTTCCGCAGCGACCCAAGGCTCACGACCATGACGAGGTACACCAGCACCACGCCCACGGCCATGGCTATGAAGATGCCCTGGAACCCCTCGGCGATCTGGGCGAATACGCCGCCGCTCCGTACCTCGACCCCCCTCGGCAGGGTCAGCTCGTCGATCTTCTGCTGTATGAGCACGCCCACCGCCTGGGTGTCCTCGCTCGTTATGCTGCCGGTTATCGTCGCCGACCTGACGCCGTCGGTGCGGCTCACCGACACGGGCCCCTTCTGCACCGTGACATCGGCGAGGTCGCTGAGGGGCGCCGCGCCCAGGGGGCCGGCTATCACGAGACCTCGCACGCTTTCGACGTCCGTTATGTCGTCCGACCGCCCGGTCAGCACTACGTCGATCTTGTCTCCGTCGATGTCCGCTTCCGTGACCGAGCGTCCGACCAGGAACTGGCTGACCTGGAACGCCACGGTCTGGGCAGTGAGGCCGACGGCTCCGGCCCTCCCGGGATCGACGTCTATGACGATCTCATCCCTCGCCTCGCTGATGTCGCTGGAGACGTTCACGACGCCGTCGATGGTCGCGATCTCGGCGACCAGCTCCTCGGTTGCCGAGGCTATGTCGCCGTAGTCTCTACCCGTGACCCTGACGTCGAGTCCTCCTTGCGGGGGGACCCTCTATGATCTCCGTGACCGTCACCTTCCTGCTGGGAACGCCCTCCAGGTCCCGTCTTATCTCCGCGGCGATGTCGATCGGGACCTCGTCCCTAAGCGGAAGGAAGATGCTCCCCTGGTTGAAGCCGCTGGGGCCGCCCCCTAACGACGCTGCGGGACTGCCGATCGTAGTCAGGTATACGTCGGTAAGGTCATCTATCTCCGCTTCTATAGAGGCTGCCTCCTCGATCGTCCGCTCTACCGCGGTGCCCGGAGGCATCGCCATGTCGATCTGCAGGGTCCGGTTTCCTCCCGCGGGGAACAGATTGACCGGTATGAACGCCACCAGGCCGAGGCTGGCCACGGTGATCACCGCGGAGGCGATGAGGGTGACCGCCTTGTGCCGCAGAGACCAGCGGAGCACCGGCTCGTACGCACGCTGCATCCACGTCTCGCGCTCCACTATCTCGTCGTCCTCCCCGGCGCCCTCGGGGAGGTCGCCCGGCCGCAACAGGTAGGCGCCGATCACCGGCACGGCTGCCAGGGCCACCGCCAGCGACGCGATCAGGGCAAAGCTGACCGCTAGGGCGAACGGGAAGAAGAATGCGCCCACGAGACCCTGTATGAACGCGAGCGGCGCGAACACGACTATGGTCGTGAGCGTGGAGGCCGTGATCGCAGGCCCGACCTCCACCGTGGCCTCGACGGCCGCGCGCCAGCGCTCACGGCCGCCCTGGATGTGCCGGTATACGTTCTCCAGCACCACTATGCTGTCGTCCACGACGCGGCCCACCGAGATCGCCAGCCCGCCCAGCGTCATGAAGTTTAGCGACAGCCCCTGCCAGCCCATCAGAAGCACGCCAGTGAAGATGCTCAGCGGTATCGACAGCGCTATCACCGCCGTTGGCCGGAGCGTGTTGAACAGGCCGCGGGGCGCCGTCGGCCTCAGCGTGACCATGAACAGGAACACCACCGCTATGGCGAATATGAACCCGAACAACCCTTCCCGCTGGAGCGTGTTTATCTGCCCCTGGATCGCGGGCCCGTCGTTCGAGACCGTTACTATCTCCACGTCGCCGGGCAGCGCCACGCCGTCCAGCGCCTCCAGCACCGCGGTCGTGACGTCGATCGTATTGGCGTCAGGGTCCTTGACGACCCCCAGGCCCAGGCTCGGCCTGCCGTTGGTGCGGGAGATGCTGGTGGCCGTCGCGGTACCCAGCGCCACCTCGGCCACGTCCCCCAGCCGGACGGGCGCCGGCGGAGCGGCCGGCCCGGCTCCGGCTGGCCCAGCCGCCCCGAGCGGTATCCCGACCACGAGGTCCCGCAGGTCGTCCAGGGAGCGGTAAGAGTTCGTCGCCTTGATCGGGAACGTCCGCCCCTGGCCGGTGATCGTACCGGCGGGCAGCGTGATGCTATTGTCGCTCAGCGCCTGGGATACCTGGAACAGGGAGATTCCGCTGCGCCGGAGCTTCTCCGGGTCCACCGTGACCAGCACGCGGCTCTCGACTCCCCCGTAGACATCGACGCTGAATACTCCTTCGACCGAGTTCATGGTCGGGAGAATCGACGATTCGAGTATCTGCTGGAGCCCCTCGATGTCCCGCTCCCCGATGATGCTCAACTGGAGCACGGGGAACGAATCGGGGTTGATACGGCTCACCATGGGAGTATCGACCGCTACGGGGAAGGTGACGCTATTGAGGTTCGAAGCGATGGCGTTCTCCGCCTCTTCCATGTCCGTGCCGAACTTGAAGGTGGCGATCACGATGGACCGGTTCTCCGACGATATCGACTGGATATTCTCCAGCCCGTCGACGCCCGAAACCGCGCCTTCTATTGGGGCGGTCACCTCCCGCACGACTGCGTCGGGGTTCGCGGACGGGTAGAAGGCTGTGACCGTCACCAGCGGAAACTCCACCTCGGGGAACAGCTCCACGGGGAGGTTCCTGTACATGATTATCCCGGCAACGAGCGCCAGGACGATGCCCAGCAGCGTTACTGTCCTACGCCGGACGGCTAGCTCGGTGATGATGCGCATTACTTAGGCTTCTCCTTGGGGGTGCGCCCTCTTCCATTGTAACGGTTGAAAGTTGATGGCCGGATAACATACGTCGGCCAGGCGATTCTCGGATTCTCTGTCGCCTCTATCGGGGCCTGCCCAGGACCAGCAGCAGCCTCAACGGCGCCGGCCCGTCGTTGCGGAAGCTGTGGACGCTGCCCTGCGCCAGCAGCAGCGCCTCCCCGGGGCCGACCTCGACGTCCTCCCCGTTCACCGTCGCCTTACCCTGACCGGACAGGCAGTAGAGTATCTCCTCTTGCGGCTCGTCCTCCGGGTGCGAATGCTCTCCCCACGCCACCCCCGCCGGAAGCTCCCACACGAAGACCCTGACCGGCAGCCGGCTCTCGCTCTCGAAGAAGTGGCGCGCCAGCACCGCGCCCTCGCCCCCGTGCAACGCCTCGATCCTCTCGACCCCTTCCGAGTCACTCTGCTTCCAATACATTGTCGCCTCCCTCCATCGAAATCACAGCCCATCATCCAATCACACGAATCAAAGTTCAGACCGATTCTGGTATCGTAGTCGCACCTCAGCGCCAAGGAGAATCGAGATGCCCATACTTAACGAGAACGACTCCCCCAATGCCGAAGTGTTCCCCGGCTTCGAGCGCCGCGAGCTGGTCAGCGGCGAGCTTGGGGCCGACTCCCTCACCGTGGCCCATGCGACCCTGCACCCCGACGGCGAGGCGCCCCTCCACACCCACCCGACCGAGGAGGCGATGGTCATCCTCGAGGGCGAGGCCGTGGCCTGGCTTGGCGACGACGAGGTGGTGGTGGGCAGGGGACAGACCGTGCTCGCGCCCGCCGGCGTCAAGCACGGCTTCGTGAACAGGTCCGGCAAGCCCGCCCGCATCATGGCCATCTTCCCGACCGGCAAGGTGGAGAGGACACTGGTCGATCCCGGCTCAACGCCGGAATGACGACTCGGGGACGCCGGCGTACTCGTTGACCTCGTGCTGGTAGCCGTTCACCCTGTCCCCCGCCACGTCCGCGAACGCCGCCACCTGGCCTGAGTGCCCCGACTCCAGGAAGGCGTAGCACAGCGCCACCGCGTCCAGCCCCGCCTGCCCGGACATCTCCGGCTGCCGGCCGCTCTCTATCGAGTCCGCAAGCTCCTTCAACCCCATCGCGATGAACTTGCGGTCGATGTCCGCGCCGCCGTACTCGTAGGAGGCGATCCGCCGCCTGCCGTCGAAGAACGCCGCCGTCAGGTCGTCGACCTCGAAGTCGGGCACCAGGGCCAGCGCCTCCTCGTCCGACATCGGCTCCGTCTCCCCCAGCCGCGTGATGCGCGTAGGCCTCCCCGAGCGGCTGCCGGGAAGCTGTATCGACCCTTCGGCGCAGTAGATCACGTCGGTGTCCAACAACTGCCCAGGCGCCGCGATCGACTTGCCGTAGTAGCCGATGGCCCCCGACCTGAACCGCACCAGCCCCAGGGACATGTCCTCGGACGTACACTCCAGCGTCTCGGCCAGCTCGATCTCCTCCTTGACCCGGTGCCGGTAGTAGGCGGACAGCCCCCACGACTCCGGCTCGGCGGCGTGGCGCTGCGCCGTCTGCCGCGCCGGCTCCCACAGCCGCGTCTCGGCGAAGACGCTCTCGATCTCGCCCAGGAAGTACAGGAACAGGTCCGCGTCGTGTACCCCGTAGTCCAGCAGGTAGCCGCCCCTGTTCTTGATGTGCCGCCACGCCGTGCCGTGCGGCAGCGAGCGCGTCCCGCTGAGCGAAGCCGCGTGCATCAGGCGCGGTTCGCCAAGCGCGCCGGAGTCGAGCACCGCCTTCACGAGGCGGTTCACAGGGTCGCGCCGGTGGTTCTCCTCCACCACCAGCGCCTTGCCGGCCCTCTCGGCAGCCTCCATGATCCGAAGGCAGGCCCGGACCGTCACGCCCATCGGCTTCTCCACCGCGACGTTGACCCCCGCCTCGAACGCCATGAACGCCAGCCGGTGGTGAAGCCCCACGTCCGTCACGATGTCCACCGCGTCCAGGCCCTTCTCGGAGTCGAGCATCTGCTGGAAGTCGGTGTAGACCGCCGGACGCCTGCCGAGCCCCTTCTCGGCCTCGCTGGCGACGTGCTCAGCCGCCGACCGGTTCAGGTCGCAGACGGCCACCAGGTCGAAGCTGTCCGCCCTGCGCTGCAACTCCACCTCGCCGTACAGGTGCCGGAGCCCCATGCCTCCGCATCCTACTTGCGCTATCTTCAGGTCTGCCATTTCGGGCTGCCTCCTACCTGAACCCCACCGAGCCGTCGTTTCGCGTCAGCGTACCCACCGGACCCGGCGAGTAGACGTACGACCTCGCCTTCTCATCGTCGAGCTCCACCCCGATGCCGGGCGTGTCCGGCACGTCGATGTACCCGTCC